>JAQXRN010000118.1 GCA_029218545.1 Bacillota bacterium
CGCATTTTAGATACGATCCGGTGAATGTGATAGTAGAATAGTCATGATCCGGGATGGTTCATATGAAATAGTTAGCTTAAAGAACAATCATAGAGGCTGGTCTTTTGTTATACAAAAAATTCGCCGAGCTCAGGTATAAACACGGAGCACCACAGCGTAAGTGGTAAACCAGGCGTGTGAGAAAAAAGTAAGCCGCCAAAAGGGCGGCTGGAAGTTGCTACTAGATTATATGTCTGCATTCTTCTGGAAGCTTATCAGACCATGGCATCAAATCATCCAGATAGGATGCGGGTGCATCATCTAGATGTTCCAGAATGCTTTCTAACAGATATTGAAAATATTCATATGGTTTTAATCCATTGACTTTTACAATATGACTGCAATCGAAAAGAATAAGTGGATGCAAGAAAAAAATGAGACAATAGAGAGAGCCACACGTTTTAAGTGAACATTTTATGAAGTACCACAAGCTCAAGTTGTGAATGCCGTGAGAGAAGATTCTAAAAAATGGATTCAATCACTAAGTGCAGAAGAAAAAAGATGTTTTAGAAAATATACATTAAATGAAGGCGATAGACGGCTGAAATTTGAGAAACTAAATGCAATGCTACGTGGTGAATATCCAAAAGAGGATTCTCTTGTATACTATGCGAATACTATTTCTAATGCATTGAAAAGAAGCAGTATAAATGAAAATATTATTTGTTATAGAGGTATTGATAATAATCCGATTTTAGATTATGCAGCAGGAGACATCTTTTCTTTTGATCAATTTGTTAGTTCTTCTGTAAAAAGTAACAGGGCGTTTAAAAAAACAAGTAAGAATTGTTATATATGTTAAAAAAGGCACAAATGGGGTTGCGTATATAGAAGAAGTTAGCAAAATACCGAAGCAGAAAGAAGTATTGTTTTACAAAGATTGCATTTTTAGGGTATTATCAAATAAAGACAGGATTGTAGAATTGGAGGTTTTGTAATGATAGATTTATTGAATACACCTGACGATTTGGATAATGAATTGAACGAAGAGGAAACACAAAATTTAATAGAAAGAATGTGCGATTCGTTAAAGCCGAGAAAACTTTCTAAAGAGGAGATCGAACAATTAAAAAGAGAAGGACGTTTATAAAACCATTCTATTATTTGTAGATAAGATGGTTTTTTATTGCATTAAAATAGGAGGGAGTTAATGACAGAAAAAAGAAAAGGCCGTCAGCTCCCCACACAATCGGTTGTTTTGCCTTATGAAACAACAAAGGGTGATGAAGCCATCGCCTTATACAACAAAACTGATAGGACCGCTCAGCCGTGGCAGGAACAACTTATATACGACCTAATGACATTTAACGATGAAGGCTTATGGATACTAGATGAACCCGTGATAAACTTCACTCAAAGTATTGTAGATGATGCTATTAAGGCCAATGCAGAGTTTCAGTATTAAGCAGGATTTACACCTAAGATAACAAGGACCATTGCAGACAATTGCTGTGCGTGGTGCATGACGTTGGCTGGCAAGTATTCTTATCCAGATGTTCCTAAAGATGTGAATAGAAAACATCAGCGTTGTAGATGTGATGTGAATTATCATCCTAGTGATGGGAAAATGCAGAATGTACATACAAAAGTAATAAAGACAGCAGCAGAACTTCAAAAAATAGAGAATAGAAAACGTATAGGCCTACCAAAGGAAGCTCCAGAAGAAATAAAAGAAATTAAAACCTTTATGGAAAAGCAAACAAAAGAACTTACTGATGATGATCAGGCGAACCTTAGGGAATATACAGGTTTTACAGGTACAAGAATTAATCATGCCATAAATACAGGAAGAATAAATCCACAGATACAAGCGTTAATAGATGGGTTAGATGTAGCATTAAAAGATGGAGTTATGCCTAATGAGGTTATATTACATAGAGATACTTCTTTAGGTTTTCTTGGTCTAAACCTGCCTAATAAACCTACAATTGAGGAGTTAAAGAGAATAGAAGGATATATTATACGCAATGATATTTTTACATCTATGAGTTTTGAAAGGTTGGAATTAAAAGGTAGAGATACTGAAATTTATTATAAAATACCAGCGGGATATAAGGGTTGTCAGTATATTGAGGCGGAGGTGCTTATTAATGAGAAGGACACTTGAAGAAAAAGACGTTAGTCATGGATTTAGAGTTCCTGTAACAGGCGTTGTGATGATGATACCGCAATGTAATGTATGTACAAATTGGAATGGCAGAGGTAAATGCAAAGTATATGGTGAAACTCCTAAAGAATATATGAATGGAGAAAGTCATAGTTGTGAAAAAGCAATCCTCGACAAAGAAAATTTTGCGTATAAAAAGTATAGAGAATTATATGAAAAGTAAGAAGGACAAATCTAGTATTCTTTTTTATTGTTATATGCAAAATTAATTGAAAAATCAATAGTTTTGATTAAAAACAGGAGGGAGTTAATGACAGAAAAAAGAAAAGGCCGTCAGCTCCCCACACAATCGGTTGTTTCAAATTATGAAATAACTAATGTGTATAGGTGAAAAGGCAACTGTGACAATAAATCCAGATAAGGGAATATTGATTCAGTGCAATCCTACAGACAAGGATTTGCTAAGGAGATTAAGAAATGATAAGGTTTAATTTAACAGAAGAGCAGATTGCTTTTTTAAAAGAAATATTCCACGAAGAAGAAATTGTGCAGAAGGTTTTAAAGAGTGAAGAGGACTTCGCATTTCTTGTCGATGTTGATACAAAAATTGATTTTATGGACTTTTTAGAGGACGCTGCTGTGGACTTTATGGATAAAGAACAAGAAGCAACTGCGAAAACAAGAAGATTAGAAGAAATACGAGATAGTATATATTATCAAACAAATTAGTAAAATTTTGATAAAAAGCATCACTAATACTAACTAACATTAAGGTCTTTGCACAGAGTGGTGGGAACTATTTTTAAGATGGTGGTCTGAGATAGTGGTTCATCAATTACAACCTTGCATAAAGTAGTCTAAATAATATATATAGCCCTTAAGGTCCTTGAGAAAACAATGAGTTTGAACTACTTCCCCAAAAGGGTGTTTTGCTCAACTAAAAGGAAAATAATCATGGATGGGCTAAGGTAAATGACGTTTTAACTAACAGTGAGTTTGCTGACTTTATGAATAAAGTAGGCATTAAAGGACGTCAGAATAATCATTGGTATTATGAATTGGAAAATGGGAAATATATGTTTGCCGTTGGTATTGATGGAGTTAATAGTACCTTGATTATTAGTAATGACGATTATCTTAACCCTTCTATAGAAAAGGTTTACCACATTAATTTAGATAGCGAATCCGATATAGAAATTGTGCGGAGGTATATATATGAGGAAGAAAGGCTCGGGGCACTACAGGGCAATGATATTGCAGTTTTATTTGGACAAGAACTTGTCTCATTCTACAAGAGCGAAGATTTCCCAAATTATAGGGAATCTCGAAGAGAATACGAGAGAAAGCAAAGCGAAAGAAATTCTCGAAATGATTCAGAATTGCAAAACCGAAAAAGAAGTAATTCAAAAACTACAATTAAATACTCTATAAGTAAAAAGGTACCATACCGCTTGTGCCTTCTTTCTCCCCACAACTCTACTCTTAAGGGGTGTCATTCTCCCGCAAATATATTATAATAACCATAACGAAGGGAGGATGGACCATGGATATGAACAAAATAGGCAAGTACATAGCAGAAAATCGAAAAAAACAGGGGCTTACTCAAAAACAGCTCGCAGACAAGCTGGGGATGAGCGACAAATCCGTGTCTAAATGGGAGCGAGGCGTTTGTCTTCCTGATGTTTCAATTTATGCGGAATTATGTCATATCCTCAACATCAGCATCAACGAGTTTTTGGCAGGTGAAGACATCCGCGAAGAAGACCTTATTATAAAATCCGAGGACAATCTGATTCAGATTGCCAGGGACAGTAACCATAGGCAGAAAAGCCTGAAACGAATAATTAGAGTATTGATTGTGCTGTTAATTATTGCGATTTTAGTGTCAGAACGTATTCTTTTATTGAATCTGGCAAAGCCAAAGAACTATGTGGAGCCCATTGCTAAAGATAGTATTGAGATGAAGGTAGCAGAGATTATGTCCTTTGCAGATGGTCCTTACATATTTAACTACAGACTTAAAGACGAATTTGAAGAGCTTACATTATATGTGTCTGAATACAGGCAGGGAGAGTTTGTCAAAAAGATAGAACTGACGTGG
This sequence comes from Bacillota bacterium, assembly GCA_029218545.1. Taxonomy (GTDB): domain Bacteria; phylum Bacillota; class Clostridia; order Peptostreptococcales; family Anaerovoracaceae; genus Fimisoma. Next base: position 4,248 of record JAQXRN010000118.1, read on the forward strand.
ACAAATTACGAGGGAATGGAGTCTGCCAAGGAAGGAATGCTTGCCATTGTTCCCGATTTCGACAATGGCCTTGTAAGCGTTGCAGTGACCGATGAATCGTCAAAGACACAGACAAGCTTTCCTATTCTTGAACATGTGGAAGGCTGGGATTTTGGGCGTTCTGCCTCCCAGATTGAAGAGCAAAAGGCCATCGAATTCGGGTGCGAACAGGGTCTTTTAGCACTGATTTATGATGGTGATATTCTGCGAGTAATGCCTGTATCCGATTTGGAAGATGGGAATTTCCCTGAAGAGAACGATTACTTGTATTACATAACCTACAAATTCACAAAATAGGTTATTTTCTGAAAACACTCTTGTATATTTACGAAAATGAGTATATCATTATATGAATAAAGGCAGGGGAGCTTGTGTTCGCAGGCTGAGAGGAAGTAATCCAACTTCGACCCTAAACCTGATGCGGATAATGCCGCCGTAGGAAGCCAGCGTTCAAAGAATTTTTTGGGAGGCATCCGGGGCGGGTGTCTCCTGTTTTTATTTTCATCATTTTTTCAAAAGGAGGAAGACGTATGTTAAAGAACATGCTTGAAAACGTAAGAAAAAACTGCCCGCTGGTTCATAACATTACCAACTATGTTACTGTTAATGACTGTGCAAACATTATCCTTGCCTGCGGTGCATCCCCTATTATGGCCGATGACGAAAATGAAGTTGAAGAAATCACAACCATCTGTGGTGGTCTGAACATCAACATCGGTACCCTAAACAAAAGAACAATTGCTTCCATGCTTAAGGCAGGCAAGAAGGCAAATGAGCTGAATCATCCTGTCGTTTTAGACCCTGTTGGAGCAGGCGCATCAGCCCTGAGAACAGATACAGCCATGAAACTTCTTGAAGAAGTGAAATTTTCTGTAATTCGCGGAAATATTTCAGAAATCAAGACTCTTGCACTAGGCAGCGGCACAACAAAGGGTGTAGATGCTGACGTGGCAGATAAGGTAACAGAAGAAAACCTGGATGAAGTAATTGCTTTTGCTAAAGCTTTTGCGGCTAAAACAGGTGCTGTCGTTGCAATTACAGGCGCAATCGACATCGTTGCAGACAGCAGCAAGGCTTACTGTATCAGAAACGGACACCCTATGATGTCATCAATTACAGGAACAGGATGCCAGCTTTCTGCTATGACTACTGCTTTTGTAACTGCAAATCAGGACAATCCTCTGGAGGCTGCAGCGGCTGCAGTAGCTGCTATGGGTTATGCAGGTGAAGTGGCTCACACAAGACTTTCCGAAATGGATGGCAACTCAAGCTACAGAAACTATATTATAGATGCAATTTACAATATGACTCCTGAAATGCTGGAGAATGGAGCAAAATATGAAGTGCGATAAGGAAACTATGCTGCTTTATGCTGTTACGGACAGAGCCTGGGTAGGCAGGCAAAGCCTCTATGAGCAGGTTGAGTCTGCAATAAAGGGTGGCGTAACATGTGTGCAGCTTCGTGAAAAAGAATTAAATGACGAGGACTTTCTGGCAGAGGCTATTGAAATCTCTGCACTGTGCAGGAAGCACAAGGTTCCCTTTTTTATCAATGACAATGTGGAAGTTGCAATAAAGTGCAATGCAGACGGAATTCATGTGGGACAGGAGGATATGGCGGCGGCACAGGTTAGAAGCCGTGTTGGCGATGATATGATGATTGGAGTGTCTGTCCATTCCGTTGAGGAGGCTCTTGATGCAGTGAAAAACGGTGCGGATTGTCTGGGCGTAGGAGCCATATTCAGCACATCCACAAAGACAGATGTAGATGTTCTTCCAAGGGAAGTTCTCTGTGATATCTGTAATGCCGTAGATATTCCCGTTGTTGCCATCGGTGGAATTGGCAAGGGAAACATTTCTCAGCTTGCAGGAACAGGGGTTGATGGTGTTGCTCTGGTAAGCGCTATTTTTGGAGCTGATGACATTGAAAATGAGTGCCGCATACTTCGCCGGCTGTCGGAGGAAATGGTGAACCGATGAAAATAAAATGCGCCATATTTGATTTTGATGGAACTCTCTTTGATTCCATGTATATTTGGGAGGAGATAGGAAAAGTCTACCTTCGCTCTCTGGGAAAGGAACCTGAACCTTCACTTCGTGAAGAAATAAGGACGATGAGCCTTTATCAGGCTGCCTGCTATATGAAGAAGGAATACGGTCTTTCGTTAACTCCGGAAGAAATAATGGCAGGAATCAACGAGAAAATCGAGGACTTTTACCTCTATGACGTTTTGCCAAAGCCGGGAGCTTTGGAATTTCTAGGTGAGATGAAAAAGGCAGGCATTATGATGTGCATTGCAACAGCATCTGACCGTAAACAGGTTGAAGCAGCTTTAATACGATGTAAAATGAAAGACTTTTTTGAAGAAATCATTGCCTGCAACGACATTGGCCACGGAAAGGATGAGCCTGTGGTTTTTCGCAGAGCAATGGACTACTTTGGAGCTGACAGAAGCACATCACTTGTATTTGAGGATGCGCTCCATGCTGCCCGAACTGCCAAAGCAGACGGCTTTAAGGTAGTTGGGGTATTTGATGAAAGTGAAAAAAGACAGGATGAACTTCGTCAGACAACAGACTTTTTCCTGTCCGATTTCAAACATACAGAAGAATTTTGGAAATTCGCTGCATCTGAATAAGCATGCAGCTTAAAAGCGGCACATTGGGGGCACCACCTTATGCCGCTATATAAAACAATGCTGACTATGGAAAGGAGCTAAGCTATGAAAATGAAAACAGCATTGACCATTGCAGGAAGCGACTGCAGTGGAGGCGCCGGCATTCAGGCCGATTTGAAGACGATGACCATGAATGGTGTTTTTGCCATGAGTGCAATTACCGCACTGACTGCGCAGA
>JAQXRN010000119.1 GCA_029218545.1 Bacillota bacterium
ATTTCATTGTTTTCCTCAGCCTTGTAATTTGCTTCGTCATGGCTACAGGATCATTCGCAGAAACTAAGTTTCTAACAATCGGGCAAGAAGCTCAAAAAGTCACTACAACTTGGGTACATGGTTTGGATAATTACATAACTGCTAAGGATGTACACATAGCAAACATAGATGGGTACTACTATTGTTCTGCAATCTTTGATAATATTAGCAATGTTCGAATTGAGTCTGTAGACCTTCAATTAAAAGTATACGATATTTCCGGTGCCCGTTTGATGGCTGTAGGAAACAATACTTGGTATCCTGATTACGAATATGATGCTTCCACCAAGATATTAACAGACAGCATAGAGCCTAATTCTACTCTGGAAATATCTGGTAAGCAAATCGGGATATCAGGTTTTGAAACAGCATCCGGAAAAACTACGAAGCCAGGGCGTGTAGAAATCGCTGTTTCAAAGATTCAAACTGCAGATGGGCAGATTTACCGAGTTCAGGAGGAAGGTTGGACTTGGTATTCTTCTGATGGTTCGATTAAACGCGGAAATCCTGTTGCTGATTTGCCCCGAAGCATTACGGATGAAATGGAAAATGATTTTCTTGCTTTGAATACCGGTATCACAAGCGGCGCAAAAATATATGATTATATTGCTGAAGTATACGGTTATTCAGAAGGTGGATGCATTGTTAGTGCTGACAATGGCAGCATTATAGCGGATGAGTTTGGCATCGACTTCGTAGATGTCATTGTACAGGTTGGCCCGTATCGCATAAGAAGCTATGAAGATTTAGTGTATGCGTTTTTGATGCTTAAAGACGAAAACAATTTTTCTATTGTTTTCTATGATAGAAAAACCGGAAAAAAACAGGAAAGCTCCGGCCGTATAATGGACGATGATGCCGTTATCGAAAAGCTTCAGAGAGAAAGAGGTAGCACCTTCAATCATAAATTGTTGGAAGGTTTAGATGGTTATTCTGCGAATGGTAATTCGTGGGAGTATTCCGCCAATATGGATATGGAATATGATTGGAAAGAACATTATTTAACCATAAAAGTAAGTGTCGGAAGTGAAAACATTGTTCCTAAGTTTTATATAGAATGTATTGATCAGGATCCTTTCCAGTGGGCAGGTATAAATATAAAAACTAAAGGTGAAGTATATTCTTTCTCTGATCTCATAAAAGAGAATAATGGCGTATATATGCTTTGTGGCAATCGATCCAGAGATTTGTTTTCCCAAATAAAAGATGCTCATGAGTTGACTCTGGAAATTGTGTTAGCCACAGGGTACACTAAATCTTTTGATATTGATGTGTATAATAGCTATAACGAACCCGAAGAATGCTTTGCCTCCATAAATAATTGGGCTCAGGTACTCGAAGCATCTGGTTATTGGAATCAATTTAGCAAAGCAGACTTAAGCAGAGTAGAAATGTGCTATCTTTCTGATTCCGAACATATCAACATCTTGCAGGATATGAATATTCCTTCTTTTGATTCTGCTTTGTTGGAAGGATTGTCTGGAAGCACTATTTATGAGGATGGTTGGACCTATATGGACTTTGTCCATAGTGACAGTTCTCTTAATCCAACTATAGCGTTTAGCGTTTCTGGTATGACTTCTCCGGAAATGACTTTTTGGTCCGATCATGAGAATAGCAGCATTACAGCATGTATTATGGAGGTCGGCGAAAACTCGTTTGTATTCAGAAATCTAGAAACGGAAGTGGATCTTGAAGCAACAGGGACTTTAAAAATAGGTGCAACAGCGCTGGAGATACTTGATACAATTACGAATTCGCCTACAGGTGTAGTCCTTAAAATCTACTATGAGGATGAATTTTGTGTATCTGCTTTGTTCGGACAAAATGATTTAGCAAATCTCATTAATTGGTATAAAGCATTGAAAGCCACAAAATATTGGGAACAATGGAGTGATAAAGAGTTAGCAAAAATTGATGAGCAATATCAGTTAGTTGATCCACATTATTTGGAAAAGCTTAAGGCATCCGAAGTGTTTATGCCCGATATGCTTGGCGATGCAGAAGGATATGTGAATTATGGTGAAGGTCTCTGGGATTATAGCGCAACCATTTCTTATACTTACGAGAATGGGGATACGATGTTCTTTATGCCGCGCGTTGGAGACGATCTTGATAAGCCACATATTTTCTTTGGAACCACTCCTCTTTGGGATTTTGATTCTGTAAAATTTGTTATAAACGATAATGATGAATACATCTTTACGAATCTTGAGGATGCAGCTGGAAATAAGTATATAATCTGTGGAAATCAAGCGAAGGAAATGTTCGAAAGATTTAAAACTGCATCAAAAGTGGAGGTGCGATATTATTGTAAAAGTGATGAAACGATGTTTTGCAATTTAATTCACAATGAAATACTTATCGGGTATCAAGATATATTAAAATGGGTCGAAATTATTGACGCTTCAGGCCTTTGGGAGAATATTTCTGAAAATGACCTTAAAGCATATGACGATCTCTACTGTCTTGATTATCCAGGTAAGGAAGAATTGCAAGCTAGGATTACCACCAGCAAAGCAGTTATAGACGCGACTAAACAAAACAGAATTACCACCTCAAACGCAAATTCTGATAATTCAGGCTCGGAATCAGAACAGACCGAGATTACGTTAACTGAAACAGATCCAAGCCTGTTTTTTACCATTCAAAATGGTGATGACACGATAACTATAGCTGGATATCAAGGTGTCGAGTCTGCTATTGTAATTCCCAAAAAGATTGATGGGAAAGAAGTAACAATAATTGGTGAAAGTGCTTTTCAGGGTAACAATACAATCGAAAGTGTGATTATTCCGGTTGGGGTAACTGAGATTCAGACTTGGGCATTCAAGGGATGCACTAATCTAAAAGAAGTATCCCTTCCTGAGGGTATCGTTACAATCGGAGCATGGGCATTTGATAATTGTACCAGTTTAACAAAAGCAGACCTCCCAAGCACTGTCAAAACTGTCGATGGTTGGGCTTTCCAGAACTGTACTAGTT
>JAQXRN010000120.1 GCA_029218545.1 Bacillota bacterium
CTGGGATAAGAGGTGAACCACGATACTTGGAGGGTGTAGCTCGATTTACCAAGTTGCATGGTTCTTTAGATTGGATTAATACAGGCAGTAACATTAGAAGAATTGGATTGCCCTTTGGTGCGAAGACTATTATGCCGTATATTAATGCAGCGGGTATTGGTGGAAAGTATTCAAGGTTAATGATTTATCCTAACTCTTCAAAAGATCGAGAAACGACAGAATATCCATATACCGAACTGTTCAGAGATTTTGCAGCTGCATTATGTCGTCCTAATAGCACATTGGTAACATATGGATATAGTTTTGGAGATGATCACATTAATCGAGTTATCAGAGATATGCTTACAATCCCATCAACGCATCTTGTCATTATTTGTTACGATGATTCAACAGGACGCATCATGGATAAATATAATAGTTGGGGACATCAAAGCCAGATGTCTTTGATTATAGGTAAAGACATTGCAAATATCGACGACCTCGTCAACTATTACCTTCCTAAACCGTCCATTGATATGGCATCCATAAGAATGTCAGACATTTTAAAACAAAGATTTGACCAGCCGATAAAGAGAAATCAGGAAGGGGAGGATAATAAATGATTACCCCTATTGCAAATGCAGAATCTTTGCAAATTGGAAGTGTAGACTTTGTTTCTCCTGATGAAATAAAGGTTGTTCTTGATTTGGATGCTCCAAATGATATCGCATTGAATTCTGGAGTTCCTAGGCCATTTCCTCGAATCAATAGTTATGTTCTGATTCCAGAAGGAGGGGGATATCTTGTTTCTCAGATTGAGTGGATTACAGTTGAACGTTCACAATTTCCAAAGCGAAGAGGAATGAAGGACTTTGGCATTCTGGACCTCCCTTATCCTTTACGAAAAATGAGTGTAATTCCCCTTGGTGTTTTGAAAGAGGATATATGTGATAGCGGAAATGGAATAAAATACGCGTTTGCTCGTGGAATAGAAGTTTTTCCGACTGTGGGAGATCCTGTCTTGATTCCAACACAAAAACAGCTTAAAGCTATTGTTGAGTCTGGAAGTAACCGTAGGGTAAATATTGGTATTAGCCCTTTGGCAGGAAATGCGGTCGTATCAATTGATCCGGATAGGCTTTTCGGCAGACACTTAGCTGTCCTTGGAAATACAGGTAGTGGTAAGTCTTGCTCTGTAGCTGGATTAATTAGGTGGTCAATTGAATCTGCAAAAAATGAACAGAATCATGCACCTAATACACGTTTTATTATACTGGATCCTAATGGTGAATACACAAAATCATTTAAAGGCCTTGCAAATGTTCGCGTATATGGCGTAGAGAAAAATGAGTCCTTAAAAATAGAGCAGCTTGTTGTCCCGATGTGGTTATGGAATACCGAAGAATGGGTAGCGTTCACACAAGCAAGTGGTAAAGCTCAAAAGCCTACGCTAGTGCAAGCTCTGAGATGTGTTAGAGATGGACAACTGGAGTTTAATCAATCAGAAAGTGTAGAGATGAGGAGGTATTTACGTACGCTTGTTTCTGCTTCTATGGTGGAAACTAAGTCAGGGAATCCTTGGGGCACTTACGGGAAAAAAATTGGATTCTTCCAAATGCTTAAGGCATGGAGGGAAGGATTAGTTTCATCTGATACCTTTAGTCAAGAAGAGGAAGAGGCTCTTAGAAAACTTACTGAATATATGGATAAGCTTATTGAGGCAAGAAGTGTAGCTTATCCTAACTACAATTTTTCTAGAAGCGAAGTAAACAAACTAAATGAACTACTTAGAGAAGCACATCAAGCATTTGGGGGATCAGAAAAAGATGTTCTGCCAATTGATGCTGATATCCCTCGCCCTTTTACTGGTGATGATTTTCTGAGAAGCATCGAAGCAAATGCCGAAATAATGGGAACTTCTGAATATGTCGAGACAATGCAAATGCGAATAAAGACATTAATGTCAGATGCAAAGCTTAAACCTGTTATATGCCCAGAAAAAGAAATCACATTGGATGAGTGGTTGGATAAATATATCTGTCCATCAAATAAAACAGATGGCTCAATTACAATCATTGATTTATCTCTTTTGCCTGCGGAAATAACTCATATAATCACTGCTGTTATGGCAAGGGTTTCGCTAGAGGTTTTACAGCGTTATCGCCGTCAGAATAATGGAGAAACATTACCAACAGTACTAGTAATGGAAGAAGCTCATACTTTTATTAAACGTTACAATGCAGATGTAGACAATGAGAACGTTTCTGCTATGTGTACAAAGGTGTTTGAAAAGATTGCAAGAGAAGGGCGAAAATACGGTCTTGGTCTTGTTCT
>JAQXRN010000121.1 GCA_029218545.1 Bacillota bacterium
GCCGTCGCTTTCTAACGCAACCAGCTTATATACTCCTCCAAATACAGGCTCTGACTTAGCAGTAATCAGTCTTTCGCCTACTCCGAAGGAATCAATGCAGGCACCTTCCATAATAACGTCTCTAATAATATATTCATCCAGTGAGTTTGATACTACAATTGTGCAGTCCTCAAGACCTGCATCATCCAACATCTTACGTGCCTTCTTAGTAAGGTATGCAACGTCACCGGAGTCGATTCTGATACCCATCTTAGCAGGTTTCATTTCCTTGAAAATTTTAATTGCATTTGGAACACCTGATTTCAGTACGTTATATGTATCTACTAAAAGAATACAGTTATCGGGATAGATTTCTGCATATTTTTTGAAAGCAGTATATTCGTCATCAAACATCTGAACCCAGCTGTGAGCCATTGTACCGGCGCTTTTTATTCCATAATCCCTATCTGCAATTGTACAAGCTGTTGCAACGCAGCCTCCAATATATGCGGCTCTTGCACCATAAATAGCTGCATCTCCTCCGTGAGATCTTCTTGTACCAAATTCCATAACAGGTCTGCCCATTGCGGATCTTACGATTCTGCTGGCCTTTGTCGCAATTAAGCTCTGGTGATTAATTGTAAGAAGAATCATAGTTTCAACAAACTGTGCCTGAATAACAGGTCCTCTTACTGTAAGTATTGGTTCGTGAGGGAATATAGGGGTTCCTTCAGGAACAGCCCATACGTCACAAGTGAACTTAAAGTTTTTAAGGTACTCAAGGAATTCTTCGCAGAAGCAGTTCTTAGCTCTCAGATATTCGATGTCTTCATCGGTAAATGTTAAGTTCTTAAGGTATTCGATTACCTGCTCAACACCTGCCATGATGGCATATCCTCCACCATCCGGCACACGTCTGAAGAACATATCAAAATATGCTATATTATCAGCCATGCCTGTTTCAAAGTACCCGTTTGCCATAGTAATTTCATAAAAATCAGTAAGCATTGTAAGATTTAATTTGTTTTTCATTTGGATGCCTCCGTCTTTCTTCTCATACGCTATAAAAGCTTTTTCAAAAATTGTCCTGTATATGAATTTTCACAGTTTGCTACCTCTTCAGGTGTTCCTGTTGTTACAATTGTTCCACCTCGGCTGCCTCCGTCGGGACCCAAATCGATAATATGGTCCGCTCTTTTGATAACATCAAGGTTGTGCTCTATTACCACCACTGTATTACCCGCATCTACCAGCTTATCTAAAACAGAAATAAGCTTATCTACATCTGCAAAATGCAGTCCCGTTGTAGGCTCATCAAGGATGTACAGAGTCTTGCCTGTACTTCTCTTTGAAAGCTCAGTGGCCAGCTTTACTCTCTGTGCTTCCCCTCCGGAAAGCTGTGTTGAAGGCTGCCCCAGCTTAATATACCCTAGGCCCACTTCTTCAAGAGTCTTAAGCTGCTTACTGATTGTCGGAATATTCTTAAAGAACTCTGATGCTTCAGTAACGCTCATGCTTAGTACATCGTAAATGCTCTTGCCCTTGTATTTTACTTCAAGTGTCTCTCTGTTGTATCTGTGCCCCTTGCATACTTCACAAGGAACATAAACATCAGGCAGAAAATGCATTTCAATCTTTATTATACCATCTCCGCTACAGGCTTCGCAACGACCACCTTTAACGTTAAAGCTGAATCTGCCTTTTCCGTAGCCGCGCATTTTAGCCTCAGGTAGTCCTGCAAACAGGTCTCTAATTCCTGTGAACATTCCTGTATATGTGGCAGGATTTGATCTCGGTGTCCTTCCTATCGGTGACTGATCTATGTCGATAACCTTATCAATGTTTTCTATGCCCAGTATTTCATCGTATTCTCCGGGCTCATCCAAGGTCTTGTTGGTAATTCTTGAAACGCCCTTATACAGAATTTCATTTATGAGGCTGCTCTTGCCTGACCCTGAAACTCCTGTTACGCATATGAACTTTCCAAGAGGGAATTCGACATCTACGTTCTTCAGGTTGTTCTGCCTTGCACCCTTTACTGTCAGAGTTTTTCCGTTTCCTTCTCTGCGTGCTTCCGGAATCTCTATCTTTTTCTTTCCGGAAAGGTACTGCCCCGTCAGTGATTCCTCGCATGCCATTATGTCTTCTACCGTTCCCTGTGCCACAAGTTCACCGCCGTGTATTCCTGCACCGGGACCTATATCAACAATATGGTCTGCCATGTACATGGTATCCTCATCATGCTCTACCACTATAAGGGTATTGCCGATGTCGGTCAGATGCCTCAATGTTCCAAGGAGCTTTTCGTTGTCCTTCTGGTGCAATCCTATGCTAGGCTCATCAAGAATATATAAAACACCTACCAGACTTGAGCCGATCTGAGTTGCCAGCCTGATACGCTGTGATTCACCTCCGGAAAGGGTCCCTGCGGCACGGCTTAAGGTGAGGTAATCAAGCCCCACATCTATCAGAAACTGCAATCTTGCCTTAATTTCCTTCAGAACCTGATTTGCAATCTTCTTTTCCATATCTGTAAGCTCCAGGTTTTCAACAAACTCCAGTGCATCCTTAATTGACATCTCCGAAAAATCAGCAATGTTTATGCCGCCTACGGTGACTGCCAGTACTTCAGGCTTTAATCTCTTGCCATGGCATTCCGGACAAAGGTCCACAGCCATGTAATCCTCCATCTTTTTCTTGAAATATTCCGATGTAGTCTCTCTGTATCTTCTCTCCAGATTGTTTACAACACCTTCAAAAGGTCTGTCCATAAAGGTTTTGGCACCTGTGTTGGCACTTACATAGTAGTATTGGAGGTTCCTGTCTCCCGTTCCGTAAAGAAGGTCATTAATAAAGCTACATGGCATATCCACCAGCGGTGTATTAATGTCAACCTGGTGGTATGAAGCAAGGGCATTTACCTGTTGACGATAATAGCCGCTGAATTCCATTGAACCGAATACAGTATTTAACGCTCCGTCAGGTATGCTCAGGTCATATCTGACAATCTTATCAGGGTTCAGAGTCTGGGTATAGCCAATACCGTTGCAGACAGGACATGCCCCAAAAGGAGCATTAAAGGAGAACATTCTCGGTTCAAGTTCTTCAATGCTTACGCCGTGATCCGGGCAGGCAAGCTTGCTGCTGAAAGTCTTTTCATAATGATGGTCATAATAATCGCCTATAACATTTACCAGCCCTTCGCCGTGTTCCATTGCAAGTTCACAGGCCTCTGATATACGGCTTTCCTGACCGGGCTTAACCACGATTCTGTCTATAACGATTTCAATTGTATGCTTAATGTTCTTATCAAGCTTTACTTCATCTTCATCAAGAACTAGAATTTCTCCGTCGATTCTTGCTCTGCTGAATCCCTCTCTTCGTATTCTGTCGATAATCTTTTCATGTTCGCCCTTTCGTCCTCTCACAACCGGGGCTAAAACCAGGAGTTTTGTTCCTTCATCAAACTCCATTATAGTGTCCACCATCTGATCCACAGACTGGCTTGTTATCTCCTTGCCACATATAGGGCAGTGAGGCTTGCCTATCCTTGCATAAAGCAGTCTCAGATAGTCATGTATTTCTGTGACAGTACCCACAGTGGAACGAGGGTTTCTGCTTGTAGTCTTTTGATCTATGGAAATGGCAGGTGACAGGCCTTCTATATACTCCACATCAGGTTTTTCCATCTGCCCCAAGAACTGTCGCGCATAGGAAGACAGACTTTCCATATATCTTCTCTGTCCTTCTGCGTATATCGTGTCAAAGGCAAGAGAAGATTTGCCGCTGCCGGAAAGACCGGTCAGTACTACAAACTTGTCTCTTGGAATAGTCACAGAAAGATTTTTAAGGTTATTTTCATTTGCACCCTTTATTACAATATCTTTTTGCATTATAATCTCACCTTGTATTCGAATATCTGATCTCGAAGCTGTGCAGCTCTCTCAAACTGCAAATCCTTTGCAGCCTGCTTCATTTCTGCTTCAAGCTTCTTGATGTAATCCATAAGTTCCTTCTTAGTAAGCTCAAGAGGCGATTTTCCCTTGTAAGAAGCTTCCTCTTCCGCAGCCTGGGTTGCCTCAATAACGGCGCGAATGGACTTTGAAACAGATTTTGGAACAATTCCGTGCTCCTGATTATACTGCTGCTGCAGCTGTCTTCTTCTCTGTGTTTCGTCTATTGCGGCTTCCATAGCCTTACTGATTTTATCGGCATACATGATAACCTTGCCGTTAACGTTTCTAGCTGCTCGTCCAATGGTCTGAATGAGAGACGTCTCAGTACGCAGAAAGCCTTCCTTATCTGCATCGAGAATAGCAACCAGTGAAACTTCCGGTATGTCAAGACCTTCTCTCAAAAGGTTTATACCCACCAGTACGTCAAACTCGCCCATTCTTAAATCTCTGAGGATTTCTATTCTTTCAAGGGTATCCACCTCGGAGTGAAGATACCTCACCTTAATATTTACCCCCTTCAGATAGTCTGTTAAACTCTCTGCCATCTTTTTTGTCAGGGTGGTTATAAAGACTCTTTCGCCTCTTTCTGTAACCTTTTTGATTTCTCCGATAAGGTGGTCTATCTGTCCATCCGTCGGGTGAACCTCAATAGGCGGGTCAAGAAGTCCTGTCGGTCTAATAATCTGTTCTGCGCTAATGCCGCCTGATTCTTCCTTTTCGTAAACAGAAGGTGTCGCGCTTACAAACATTATCTGATTAACCAATTGATTGAATTCATCGAACTTCAGCGGTCTGTTGTCTAAGGCAGACGGCAGTCTGAAGCCGTAATCAACCAGAGAAGACTTTCTGGAGCGGTCCCCCTCATACATTGCTCTAAGCTGAGGCAGCATAACGTGGGATTCGTCGATTATTATCAAAAAATCCTCCGGGAAATAGTCAATCAACGTATATGGCCTTGTGCCCGGCGATAGGCCGTTTAAGTGCCTTGAATAGTTTTCTATTCCTTTGCAGGTTCCCACCTCTCTCAGCATTTCCAGATCATATCTGGTACGCTGATCAATTCTCTGTGCTTCCAGGAGCTTGCCTCTATCCTTAAACCACTGAAGTCTTTCTTCCAGCTCCTCATCTATGGATTTAATGGCTTCCTCCATCTTTTCAGGGGAAGTGACATAGTGAGACGCAGGGAAAATAGCTATATGGCTTCTCTTTCCCGTTATTTCTCCTGTTACAGGATTGATTTCTTTAATTGATTCAATTTCGTCCCCAAAGAGTTCAATTCTTACAGCTGCTTCAGCACCTGCAGGATATATATCGATGATATCCCCTCGAACTCTGAAGCTTCCTCGTTCAAAAGCCAGATCGTTTCTGGTGTACTGAATATCAACTAGTTTTCTGAGTATTTCCTTGCGGCTCTTTTCCATGCCCGGTCTCAGTGAAAGCATCTGGTTTTCATAATCAAATGGGCTTCCAAGTCCGTATATGCATGACACGCTGGCAACGATTATTACGTCTCTTCTTTCGGCCAGCGCTGCTGTGGCAGAGTGGCGAAGCTTGTCTATCTCTTCATTAATCTGGGAGTCTTTTTCTATATATGTGTCCGTAGAAGGCACATATGCCTCCGGCTGATAATAGTCATAATATGACACGAAGTATTCTACAGCGTTTTCAGGGAAAAATTCCTTAAATTCTCCATGAAGCTGTGCTGCCAGTGTCTTGTTATGAGATATTATAAGGGTTGGCTTATTCAATTCTGCAATAACGTTTGCCATGGTAAAGGTCTTGCCTGAACCCGTAACTCCCAGAAGGGTCTGGCAACGCTTGCCCGCCTTGAATCCATCCACCAGAGCCTCTATAGCCTGTGGCTGATCTCCCGTAGGGGCAAATTCGGAATGTAGTATAAATCTATCCATAATTCTGTTCTTCGTTATCTTTGTTTTCTTGCATGTTATCTTCCGGGTTATCTGTTGAATCCCTCAGAATCCTGAAGTCAATCTGCCTGTCCTCAGGTCTTGCATCCAAAACCTGAATTCTAACCTTCTCACCCAGCTGATAGGCTCTTGTTAAATCCTTTGCAAATGCCATGCCTTCAATGGTGTTGGCAAGTTCCACATAAACCCCGAATTCTGTAATTCCGCTTACTATTCCGTCAAACTCCTCGCCAATATGCTGCTGCATATACTGAGCTTTCTTTAGTTTTTCCACTTCTCGCTCAAGTTCCTGAGCCTGACGCTCTGTCACAGAAGACTGCTCTGCTGCAAATTCAGTATCCATGCGATATTTTGCCGTTTTGGCTTCATCCATGGAACCTGATAATACCGCCTTAATCATTCTGTGAATAATAAGGTCCGGATATCTTCTTATGGGTGATGTGAAGTGGCAGTAATACTTAAAGGCCAGCCCGAAGTGTCCCTCACATGAGGTGTCATAGTAGGCCTTCTTCATGGTTCTTAAGATAACCCTGCTGACGATGGCCTCATACGGCTTCCCTTCTAATCCGTCTATTATGGTACTTATCATCTTTGGATGGACGTTATCAGGACTTCCCTTAAGAGTAATACCGAAATTGGATAAATAGTTTCTGAGTTCTGTAATCTTCTCACCGTCAGGACTCTCATGTACTCGGTACACGAAAGGAATGTCCATCCAGAAGAAATGCTCTGCCACAGTTTCGTTGGCAATGAGCATAAACTCCTCTATGAGCCTGTTTGCTGTCCTTCTCGGCTCCACTTCGATTCTGACAGGATTTTCTTCTTCGTCAACCTCAATAACTGCCTCCTCCAAATCGAAGTCCAGGCTTCCCTGCTGTTTTCTCTTTCGGCGGAGAATATCGGCAAGCTGTCCCATTTCCTTGATTTCCTCAAGAATAAAAGCGTATTTATCGGATAGCTCCTTATCATCCTTTTCCAGGATATCAGAAACATCGTCATACACCAGCCTTGCGCAAGAACGAATGACAGAATTGTCTATTGTATGGTTTACAACTTCTCCCTTTTCATCTATCTCCATTATACAGGAAAGTGTCAGCCTGTCCTCCTGTGGGTTAAGGCTGCAGATTCCGTTGGAAAGGAGCTTTGGAAGCATTGGAACGACTCTGTTTACAAGATAAATGCTTGTACCTCTCTTCAGAGCCTCCTTGTCTAAATTGCTGTCCTCCTTTACATAGTGGCTTACATCTGCAATATGAACTCCTAAAAGGTAATTTCCGTTTTCAAGTTTCTCTATGGAAACAGCATCGTCCAGATCCTTAGCAGTAGGACCATCTATTGTAAAAATCTTCTTGTCCCTTAAATCCAGCCTGCCATTTAATTCTTCAGGGAGAATACCCTGCTTAAAGAGGAACTTTGCCTCTGCATTGACGCGGCTTGGGAAAGTCTCAAATAAGCCCCTGGATCTGATAAGTGCGCTAATATCGCTGCCCACCTCTCCTGCTTTGGCGATAACCTGAGTTATCTTGCCTTCTGCACGGCTAAAGTTATCGGGATACTTAATAATTTTTGCTACAACCTTATCTCCATCCTGTGCATTTTTAAAGAATTCTTTCTTTATGAATACATCATCGGGATTCTTTTTATCATCGGAAACTACAAAGCCAAATTTCTTGTTTTTTTGAAAGGTTCCAACGACCTCTTCATAGTTTCGCTCCAAAACTCTGGTTACTATTCCCTCTTTAGACTTATTCCAAAGGTATGGTGGTAACAGGTCCACTTCTACCAGGTCTCCATTCATTGCGCCGTTCATATTGGAAGGACCGATAAAAATATCTTCTCCTTCTTCCTGGCGTACAAATCCAAAGCCCTTTGCATGTTTTTCAATTGTTCCGGTATATACTTCCGGTCTTTTTTTCTTTTTTTTGCCCATACTTCTATTATACCTAAAAAAGTTAAAACCACCTAGCATATTTTTACCAGGTGGCACAATCTTTAACTTTTTTATAGAAGCTATACCTCTAGTTTCATATCGCCATCGTTGATGAGACCCTTCTTTCTCATCAGTTCTGATACTATGAGAGTAATAATGGCAGGTAAAATTATCTGTATTGCTAAAATTTTTATTAATACCATAGAAGCAGGTTCTGTAGCTGCCATTGTTTCCATAGTCATAATCTGTCCGACTAATCCGGCAGTACCCATTCCTGAACCTGTGGCATTGTTTGTCATGTGAAGAACCATGGTTGAAACAGGTCCTAAAATTGCACTTGAAATAATTGCAGGCAGCCAGATTATAGGCTTTCTCATAATATTTGGAACCTGAAGCATCGAAGTTCCTATGCCCTGAGCGATAAGTCCCCCCATTTTGTTTTCACGATAGCTTGCAACTGCGAAGCCTACCATGTTGCAGCAGCAGCCTACTGTAGCAGCACCCGCAGCAAGTCCACCGAGATTCAGTATTACTCCTAGGGCCGCTGAACTGATTGGCAGTGTCAGAATCATTCCCATCAGTACTGATACTACAATACCCATGATGAAAGGCTGCTGTTCTGTTCCCCAATTGATAAGGTTACCAAGGGCAAGCATAAACTTTGAAATTGGTGGTCCAAGAATCAGACCAACCACTGAGCCAGCGCCGATTGTAACAAGAGGTGTAACCAAAATGTCTACTTTTGTCTTGCCTGTCACTAAAAGACCCAGCTCTATTCCCACATAAGCTGCAAGAAAGGCACCTAAAGGTTCTCCCGGTCCGGCAAGTACAATGGTTCCCTCTACTAAAACGGTTCCCGCAAGAAGCTTGCTTGCAAATGCCCCTATCATACCTGAAATTGCGGCAGAGACAACAACCAGAGGACTTGCCTTATATCTGCAGGCAACTCCCACACCGATGCCTGCGCCTGTCATAGCTGCAGCCACCTTTCCTAAAAGGAAAATCATTTCCCCTGTGGAGCCGCCAATTAAATTTCCAATCTGCTGAATAATGGTTCCCACTATAAGTGTTGCAAACAAACCTTGTGCCATGCCTGTCAAACCATCGATAAAAACCCTGTTAAAATACTTTTTCATCTAACTCTCCTTGAGACAAATACAAAACTTATTACATAAAAAGAGACCACATCTTCTATATATGTGTCTTGACATATATCATAACAGATGTGGTCTCTGTCTGCAAGTTTTTGTTTTAATACATAGCTATTACAGGATTTCAGCAGTTTTTCCATGCTTCATCGCTGTATTCTATGCTTCACCTATATATTCTTCGTATGTGCATAGTCTGTCTGTAAGCTTTCCATCAGGGCTGATTTCCATAATTCTATTGGCAATGGTCTGGATGAATTCATGGTCATGGGAAGCAAACAGAATATTTCCCTTAAAGGCTATCAGCCCCTCATTTACTGCAGTTATGGATTCCAGATCAAGATGGTTGGTAGGCTGGTCCATAACCAGTACATTTGAACCATAAAGCATCATTCTTGAAAGCATGCAGCGCACCTTTTCGCCTCCGGAAAGGACCTGAACCTCCTTATATACATCGTCCCCTGAGAAAAGCATTCTGCCAAGGAATCCTCTCATGAAGGTTTCTGTAGTTTCCTTAGTATACTGGCCAAGCCATTCTATAAGGTTCATGCTGCAGCCGTTAAAGTATGCGGAATTATCCATAGGAAAATATGATGTTGAAATTGTGATTCCCCACTTGTAAGAACCTTCATCAGGCTCCATTTCTCCCATGATTATCTTAAACAATGTGGTGTTTGCTATTTCATTTTCTCCCACAAAGGCAATCTTGTCGTCTTTATTTACTCTGAAAGAAACGTTATCAAGAACCTTTACACCATCGATGGTCTTTGAAATGTTTTCTACAACAAGGATTTCCTTGCCTGGTTCTCTATCCATATTGAAACCCACAAAAGGATATCTTCTTGATGATGCCGGCATTTCTTCTACAGTCAGCTTGTCAAGGAGCTTACGACGGCTTGTTGCCTGCTTTGCCTTAGATTTGTTTGCTGAGAATCGCTGAATGAAGGCCTGCAGTTCCTTTATCTTGTCTGCATTTTTCTTGTTCTGATCTTTAATCATCTTCTGAATAAGCTGGCTGGATTCATACCAGAACTCATAGTTACCTACGTACATCTTAATCTTGCCGTAGTCCACATCGACGATATTTGTACAAACCGTATTGAGGAAATGTCTGTCGTGAGATACCACTATTACAGTTCCGTCATAGTCCATCAGAAAGTCTTCAAGCCATTCAATGGCCTTTACATCGAGATGGTTTGTCGGTTCGTCCAAAAGAATAATTCCCGGATGTCCAAAGAGAGCCTGTGCAAGAAGCACTTTAACCTTTTCCTTACCAGTTAATCCTGACATCTGAGCATACAGGATATCATTGGAAAGGCCTAGCCCCTGAATAAGTCTGCTAACATCTGATTCAGCTTCCCATCCGTCCATTTCTGCAAATTCTGCCTCAAGCTCAGCTGCACGGATTCCATCCTCATCGGTAAACTCTTCTTTCATATATATGGCATCTTTTTCCTTCATTACTTGATAAAGACGTTCATTTCCCATGATTACTGTGTCGAGAACTGTATATTCATCGTAGGCAAAGTGGTCCTGCTTCAGAACAGACATACGCACTCCCGGTTTGATGGAAACGCTTCCTGTAGTAGGCTCAAGGTTCCCTGACAACACCCTTAAAAATGTGGATTTGCCTGCCCCATTTGCTCCTATTATTCCGTAGCAATTCCCCGGTGTGAACATAAGGTCAACATCTTTAAACAGAGTCTGACCGCTGAAATTTACACTGACATTTGTTACTGTTATCACTAATTGTTTTCTCCTTTTATATACAATTTTTTATTTACAATATTATTTTCCGGTACTATTATTTTTCCTGTGCGCGGAAGGTAATTTCCCCCGTTTCGCTATCCATGGCATCAACTATAGCCAGTGATTCTAACTGATATCCCAGATTTCTGATAACCTGTCCGCCAGGCTGAAAGCCCTTTTCAATGGCAATACCAATGCCTTCAACGGTTGCACCTGCCTGTTTCACAATCTGAATCAGCCCCTGAAGAGCACATCCGTTCGCAAGGAAGTCATCAATAAGAAGAACCTTATCTCCTTCATTTAAGAATTTCTTAGAAACGATAACCTGATTTTTGTTTTTATGTGTGAAGGACTCAACTTCAGCGGTGTACATATCCCCATCTATGTTGATACTCTTTGATTTCTTCGCAAATACTACCGGAACATTAAAGTGCCTTGCAACCATACATGCAATTCCAATTCCTGAAGCTTCAATTGTAAGAATCTTGTTTATTTCTTTGCCTTCAAAACGCTTCTTGTATTCTGCACCCATCTGGTCAAAAAGTTCAATATCCATCTGGTGATTTAAAAAGGCGTCCACCTTAAGGACATTGCCTTCTTTTACAACTCCATCTTTAATTATTCTTTCTTCTAGGAAATTCATTTTAACACTCTCTTTCTATGTTGATATTAGTACTTTGGATATTACGATTTAAATAACATGAATGTATTCAAATCACATCATTTCATTATATCTTATCCTATTGTCCGCTTCAACAACATTGTGCCATAATAGTTCAAAATTGACCTGTAGATTTACACAAAGCTGGAGATTCTTATGAACTAGAATTATCTTTGTAATTAATAGTGTAATGTAAAATGGTTTTTCTCAAAGGTAAGAAGACCTTCGTCGCGCATCTTGCACAGCTCATTTGACATTGCACTTCTGTCTACAGATAAAAAATCAGCCAGTTGCTGACGATTAAAGGGAATCGCAAAACTGCCGGTTCCCTGTTTTTTTGCTTCGTCAGAAAGGTAAGAAATAAGTTTCTCTCTAGTCGTTCGCTGTGACATGTGACCAAGTTTTTGCACAAGGGCTCTGTTTTTTTCGGAAATTGCAAAGAAAAGATTCTGCATAACCATTGAGTGAAACCTGCATGCATTAGAGCAGGTTGAAATTACTCTATTAACATCAAAGAGAATTACTGTGCTATCATCTGCTGCTACTACGTCATTTAAGATAACTCCGCTGTCAGGAGCAATATATGCTTCTCCAAACATTTCTCCTACGCTTATTCTGTTTATTATGCTGCGGTTGCCCCAATAATCATCTCTTTGAATATGCAAACCGCCTTCAACCAGAATACATATATTGCCTATGTGTTCCCCCTGTCTGAAGACATATTCCCCTTTTTTGTATGTTCTCGCCTTTGCATTGAGGCAATCAAGCATGAGCTTTATTTCATCCTCCTTTACACCGGAGAACATCTTTGTTCTTTTCAATATATCAATAAACAATTTTCTCTCCTCCCGCTGTAAAAACAACCTGCAAATATCAGTAAAGGCCGACACCGCTTAAGTGCCAGCCTTTACTTATTATATATGAAATTATTTCTAGTATACAACCTTACCTAAAATTGAAAGGATTAATTCCATAGCCAGTCTGCCTGTCTGATTTTTGATATCAAGCATTGGGTTTACTTCTACCATGTCAAGAGCTAATACTTTGCCACTTGTGCAAAGAGTTTCTACCATGTAGAAGGCTTCTCTTAGTGTAAGTCCGCTATGTACGATTGTTCCTGTGCCAG
Source organism: Bacillota bacterium (assembly GCA_029218545.1). Taxonomy (GTDB): domain Bacteria; phylum Bacillota; class Clostridia; order Peptostreptococcales; family Anaerovoracaceae; genus Fimisoma. The sequence goes on from JAQXRN010000121.1 coordinate 12,478, forward strand.
GAGCTGCTTCAGGAGTAATTGAGTCAACGTCAAAGCTTACATGAATACCCTCTGTACCATCGGATGCAATCTTTATAGCTTCTTCAATTACTGCAGGCATTCCCATTCTGTCGATATCTGCAATAGAGAATACTGTTACGCCATGTTCTCTAAGACGAATTCTTTCCATTTCGTCGATATCTCTTCCAGCAATCTGTACCGCATTTTTTGTGTCAACATAAACAGGTTCCTGACCAAAGTCAACCATAACATCAGGGCCTGCACCACATACAGCGGAGAATGGCATTCCGTGCATATTACCGGAAGGTGAAGATTCTTCGTTGTTCCAGTCACCGTGAGCATCAACCCAGATTACACCAATCTTTTTAAAGTGCTTTGCTGTTGCAGAAATACTGCCTGCTGCAATACTGTGGTCGCCACCTAGAATAACAGGAAATGCTCCATCCTTATGTGATTCTAAAGTCGCCTTATAAAGCTTTTCGTTAGCATCGTGAACCTGCTCATAGTTTCTTAATGTTTCTGATGTTGCCCCATCAGCCAAAGGAATTACATCTCCCTTGTCAAGAACTTCATAACCCAGCTCTTCAATGCCCTTTTTAACTCCGGCATATCTGATTGCTGCCGGTCCCATATTAACCCCTCTTGTAGCTGCGCCCATGTCCATCTGCACGCCGATTAAGTCTACTCTTTTCATTTCTATCTCTCCTTATAATACATCAATCTGATTTGACATACATCAAATCCTTTACTTCAACCTGGTAAAGTATACCACATAAATCCTATTTCTGTAAACATCCAGTTTGCTATTTATAAATGATTCTGAAGCTAACATTATTATTAATATGGCTTTTTGTAAAATCTTCCGTTAACCTGTTCAGTATTAATAACATTGATGAATGCCTTTGGATCGATTTCTTTTATTGCTGCAATAACCTGATTTACCTGCTCTCTTCCTATTACCGAATAAAGAATGTTTCTTTGTGCACCTTCAAAACATCCGGTTGCCTCAATTAGAGTAGCATCATGATGAGTTATTTCTCTTATTTTTCCATATACTGCACCCGGAAGCTCTGTAATAATGAAGAGGGTATCCTTCTGATATCTTTTGAAAAGCATCTGAATAACCTGAGTGCTTGTATACTGATAGATGATTGAGTAAAGCGCCTTATCAAAACCAAATAGAATACCAGCCGTAGACAGGATTACAATGTTGGCCGCCAGAATATAATTCCAGGTGTCGATTCCCTTCTTTTCTGAGAAAAAAATCGAAATAAAATCAGTACCTCCGCCACTTGCTCCTGATATCAGGCATATGCTTATTGCCACACTTCCTATGATTCCACCAAAAATACTTATCAGCAGTGTGTCATAAGTTATGGTAACGGAAGGAAAAATATCCGTTAAAATACCTGATAAGAACACCACATAAAATGAATATATTGTAAACTTCTTGCTGATAAATTTAAACCCGATAAATGCAGGTATTATATTCAATGGAACATATAATGCTGAATAAGGAATATGAAATCCCCCTATCATCTCTGCTATTCTTTGAATAAGTACTGTCAAGCCGCTGAATCCGCCGGGATATAGGCCCCCTGTCTGCACAAAGCTCTTAAGGTTAAACGCCATAATGCAAGCTGCAACAGTCAATGCGACAATAGTCTTGAGTTCCTGCTTTATGTCCATCTTTTTATTACTTTTCATTTTCTTTTCCTTTGTTCTTACTTACTTTATAAAATTTTTTATATATGTTTATATAATCTTTACCCTTATCTTTCTATGCTTCAGGTAGCTTGGTTACGTCAATCCACTCTAATGCCTTTGAATATTTAAACAATTCATCACATGTGAACTCAATGGCGCTGTTGCTGCTTCCACATGCAGGGAAAACTGTTTCAAACCTTTTCATGGATTCGTCGCAATATACCTTCACCTTCTCATTGCTTATTCCAAAGGCACATACGCCACCTACAGCATGTCCGGTGAATTCAATGGCCTCATCAGGCGATAGCATCTTAGCTTTTTGATGGAAAAAGTCTTTGAACTTTCTGTTATCCACCTTCGCATCACCTGCCATCTGAATCAATATGCAGCCGTCTTCTCCATCTTTGAATGAAAGAGTCTTGCAAATTCTTGCTCCCTCAACACCAACTGCCTGTGCTGCCAGTTCCACTGTTGCACTTGAAACATCAAATTCCATTATTCTGTCTTCAATTCCAAATTGTTTAAAATACTCTCTTACTATCTGTATAGACATATTTCCAACCTCTCATATCATTAGTATTTTCATTATATCACATCTTGTATACAATGGCACATCATAATTTAGTCCAATAAATCCGATAAAATCATTTTTGTTTTCAACCACAAAAAAGGCTATGGTTTTTATTATTTTATTGACAATTTTGTGAAGATTTGTTAGAATTATTGTGCTATTTTTATTATAGAGTATATTGCTCAAATTATTTTGGAGGACTAATTCAAATGGAACAAAACAATCAAACTAACCAGAAGGGTCAGTTTGGATCTAACTTTGGTTTCTTAATGGCAGCCGTTGGATCCGCAGTAGGCCTTGGTAACTTATGGGGCTTCCCATACAAGATGGGTGCAAACGGTGGTTTCGCATTCCTGATTTTATATCTAATTTTAGTAGTATTCGTAGGTTATGTGATTCTGATGACAGAACTTGCTCTTGGTAGAAAGACAGGTAAGGGCGTTGTAGGTGCATACGAGGCATTATCAAAGAAATATTCATTCATCGGCTGGATGGGTGCTATCGCTCCTTGGCTAATCCTTTCCTTCTATTCAATGCTTGGTGGTTACTGTATCAAGTATGCCGTTGCAAACCTTGGTGACGCATTCCACGCAGGCTGGGGTGTAGGTGATGTAGATACCGGTGCTTATTTCGGAGCTTTCACTTCTGACATGCTTCAGACTGTTATATTCTCACTGATATTCGTAGTATTAACAGTATTAATCGTTAGAGCCGGTGTATCTGGCGGTATTGAAAAGTTCACTTCAATAGCAATGCCGGCACTATTCGTAATGCTTGTTATTACAATTATCAGATCAGTTACTCTTCCTGGTGCATCAGAAGGTTTAGCATTTATGTTCAAGCCTAACTGGGAAGCTTTCCAGGGAACTGGCTGGATTACCGTATTATCAGTAGCTGGTGGTCAGATGTTCTTCTCACTGTCTCTTGGTATGTCAATCATGATCGCATATGGTTCATACTTACCAAAAGATCAGAATCTTGAAAGATCTGCATTAGTAATTCCTTTTGCAGATACATTAGTTGCAATCATGGCAGGTCTTGCTACAATGCCTGCAGTATTCGCAGCCGGTCTTGAACCTGGTGCAGGTCCTGGACTTTTATTCATTACATTACAGACTGTATTCAAATCAATGGGTGGATTCGGACCAATCTTCGGTTTCATCTTCTACACATTAGTATTCATCGCTGCAATCACTTCTTCAATCTCCTTACTTGAAGGTATCTCTGCAGTTGCAATGGATAAGGCAATCGAAAAAGGCAAAACACCTGACAGAAATAAAATCGTTACCGCTCTTGGTATTTCAATCGCAATCACTGCATCATTAGTTTCAATCGATGGACTTGGCGCAAACGGTTTCCCTCAGTTCTTCGGACAAGGTTGCTGGCTTGATGCAATCGACCTGATTTCTGAAGGTATCTTAATGCCTCTTGGTGCTTGCTACTGTGCAATCGTTGTTCCAACAGCATTGGTTGACGAAGAAGTATCCTTAAACGGCAAGTTCAAAACTAAAGCTTTCTATGATTTCTGTATTAAGTTCGTTGCACCAATTATGATGGTAATCGTTCTTTTAGGACAGTTAGACGGATTCTTTGGTTTAGGAATGTTCAGCTAATCCTTGATTTAGATTACAAATACATTTAATCAAAAAGACGAATCGTGAAGATTCGTCTTTTTTATATTTTAATATACACTTGTTACGTTGGTGTTAAAGAGTTAGAATAATGAGCATAATAGCACCTGGCAAGCCGAGAATTCCAACAATGCATGCGTTGATGACATTAAGAGGAATCATTAAACCGATTGCAGAACCCACCAGGTTTACCAGCATTATTACCGCAGCACCAATGACACTATTTAAGACTAACTTCAAAATTATCTTTAAAGGCCATAAAAATAATCTGCCAAATATAAAAAGAAGTAAAATTGCACCTATATAAGTTATAAATACACTCAAATCAATCCCCATAAATCTACCTCCTTCATTATTTGCACTGCCTCCCGTATAAAATATGCTTCTTTGGAATAAAATAGAATTAAATATTTGCAACGAAAGGTGTGATAATAATTGTCTATTATATCATCAGCTGCCACAAAAAAGAACACTTCCGAAGATGAACAACTGCACAAATATATCGATTCAGCAAAAATCGAACTGGATCTTGCCACTGCCAGATTCAACGAATTAACTGACGAAAAGGCTATCGACTATGCCTCATATAATCTTCTTGCAGCAAAAGCGAAATACTCTTATCTTTTACAAATTGCAAAAGATAAAAAAATATCTCTCTGAAACAATTCAGAGAGATTTTCTGTTGTTACAATTCTCGCCGTCCTTCAACTGCTTTGAGCAACGTCACCTCATCAGCATATTCAAGGTCACCACCCACAGGTAGCCCATGTGCGATTCTGGTAACCTTAATGCCTGCCGGTTTAATAAGTCTAGCTATATACATAGCCGTAGCTTCCCCTTCAATATTGGGGTTTGTTGCCACAATAAGCTCCTGAACATCCGTTTTTTGAAGTCTTGTTATGAGAGATTTTAAATTGATATCGTCAGGACCTATTCCTTCCATAGGTGAAATAACTCCATTGAGAACATGATACTGACCGTTATAATCCCTTATTCGCTCCATTGCAGCCACATCCTTGGGACTTTCCACCACACATATTATATCTGTCCTTCTTGCAGGGTCTGAACAGATTATGCACGGATCTTTATCGGTAAGATTGCCGCATATTGAACAATACTTCATTTCTTCCTTTGCCTTGACAATAGCATCTGCAAGATTCTTTGCCTCCATACCATCTAAAGATAATATATGAAAGGCCAGTCTTTGTGCCGTCTTGTAGCCTATACCCGGAAGTTTTGACAGTTCTCCTATTAACTTTGCTAAAGGTCTTGGATACTGTTTCATTGTTATACCCTTTTTATTGCTGACTATAATCCTGGAATTCCTAATCCACCGGTTAACTTGCTCATTTCTGCATTTGAAATTTCATCAATCTGGCGGAGACCTTCGTTTACTGCAACGATAATTAAATCCTGTAACATTTCGATGTCATCAGCATCTACTACTTCAGGCTTCAAGTCAAGCTTAACGATTTCTTTTTTACCGTTTATTACAGCGGTTACAGCACCGCCACCTGCAGTTGTAGTAACTTCCTTCTGCTCAATTTCAGCCTGCATCATTTCCATCTTTCTCTGCATAGCCTGCATCTGCTGAAGCTGTTTCTGCATTCCGCCGCCACCGCCTGATGGTTTCTTTCCAGCTCTCATTCCTCTTCCCATATTGTTATTCCTCCTAGAAAATTATTCAATATCTATTTTTATGCCAAGAAGATTTTCTGCCTCTCTGGCAATATTAACTGTTTCATCTGTCTTATTATCTAAAACCGCTTCTCCCTTAACCTTACAGTGCATGCGAAGAGGTCTTCCAACCTTTTGGCTTAAAAGTTTCTCAAGGTCAGCCTTCTTCTGCTCTGCAAACCTATGTGTAAAATCACTGTTTGCCACAATTGTGAAAGAATCTACGGTAAGTTCTACAAGCCTTGTACCGCTTCTGATAAGGTTATAGCTACCTGTGCTTCCCTCGCCCTCTTCAAAAATGCTGCTCCACAGCTCATCATTTTCAGTTGAGCAGGCAAGAGAGTTTACAAAGACATCCTGCTTTTGTGCAGGCTTTTGTGGTTCCTTCTGTGGCTGTTGAAATTCTTCCTTGTCTTCCTTGATTACTGTTTTTACAGGTTGTTTAATAATTGTTTCTTCGTAGCCACTACCCGATGCAATAGCCACTATTGCAAGTTCAAGAAGAACTCTTGGATTAGTTGACCACCTTGCATCATTTATTGTCTTTGAAAGCTTGGTTACAGCATAATCTATCTCATCAATTGAAATCTGATTGCTCTGCTGTCTTATGCGATTGAGGTTTTCTGAAGACATATTAAGCATATCTTCCGCATCTCTGACAAATTTAGTGATAAGAAGACTTCTGTAATGGCTCACCCAGTCCTTCATTATCTGCTTGACGTCTTTACCCTCCTGAAGAACATCATTTAAAAGGACCAATGCTTCAGCTGATTTCTTTAGTAGTACAAGTTCTGTAAGATCTATAAAAAATTCTTCACCTGTTGTGCCCACATATTCTATAACCTTTTCCCTATCGATTACTAAATCTCCTCCTGCAAGAACCTGATCTAAAATGCTTAGACCATCTCTTACAGAGCCGTCTGCACTGTTTGCAAGAAGTCTGACTGCATCATCGGTTATGGCAATATTTCGCTCCTGGCAAATCTTTTTCATATTGCTTGCAATTGTGCTTTGCGGAACTCTTCTAAAGTCAAGCCTCATGCACCTTGAAAGAATTGTCAGAGGCAGTTTGTTTGGTTCTGTAGTCGCCAGAATAAACATGACGTGCTCCGGCGGCTCTTCAAGGGTCTTCAGAAGAGCATTAAAGGCACCGGTAGACAGCATATGTACTTCGTCTATGATATACACCTTCTTATTGCCTACAGCAGGTGGATATTTGACACTTTCTCTCAGTTCTCTTATATTCTCGACACCATTGTTTGATGCTGCATCTATCTCAATTACGTCCATAAAATTACCATCACTTATGGCTTTGCAATGGGCGCATGTACCGCATGGTTTTGCTCCATCGGAAAGGCAGTTTACTGCTTTTGCAAGAATTCTTGCAGTAGATGTTTTGCCTGTTCCTCTTGTTCCACAAAAAAGATAGGCATGACTCATATTGTCTGATGCCACCTGATTCTTTAATATCTTTACTATATGTTCCTGTCCTAATATCTCTTCAAATACTTCAGGTCTGCATGTCCTGTATAGTGCTGTATACATGGTTGTCTCCTCTGTGATAAAAATTGCCCTTAAAGAGCAACGCTAGGCGCTGGAGAAGGCTAATCTGCGGCACATAAGAACTTCCGCTTATTGCTGCTTCCTTCCGGACCTGACAAGGTTCACGGCATCCCATTGCGCAGGACCCAAACCATGCCAGGCGAAGCTCTCTAAGGGCAATTTAATTACCAATATATTATATTATTTTTTTGATTACATTTCAAGCATTTCTATAATTTTCTCTTCATCAATAATTGGAATTCCAAGCTCCTTTGCTTTTTTATTCTTGCCGCTTGTAGATGAAGTATCGTTGTTTATTAAAAAGCTTGTTTTGGAGCTCACAGAGCCGGACACCTTGCCTCCTGCAAGTTCGATTGCCTTTTTTAAGGCATCTCTGTTTTCGAAATTGTTAAGGCTTCCTGTTATTACGAATGTCTTACCACTCAAACTGTCTTTAACTTCTTCTTCATGCTCGTCTAAAACCAGAACCTGGAGCAAGTCTCTAACCGTCCTTTGGTTATCCTCGTTGTTGAAGAACTTTACGAAGTTTTCAGCCATAACATCTCCGATACCTTCGATTGTCGTCAGTTCTTCTAAATTCAGCGCCTGGATTTCTTCCCATTTATTTTTTGCAAATCTGGCAATAAGTCTGGCATTTGCTTTTCCAATTCCAGGAATGCCCAGGCTGTACAAAAGTCTTTCAGGTGTAGTGTTTTTTGATTTTTCTGCTGATTCAATAAGGTTATCAAAGGACTTTTCACCGAAACCCTCTAATTTCACAAAAGCTTCCTTATGCTTTTCCAATGAGAACAAATCCGCAAGTTCCTTTACCATTCCTTCTGAAACCAGCTTCTCTATAGTCATTTCGGAAAGGCCTTCGATGTTCATTGCATCCCTGGAAACAAAAAGTGCCAGCCTTTTTATGTGTTTTGCAAGGCACTCTTCATTGGTGCAGAAGAGTGTCTGAACACCGTTTTCATCTCTGATTACAGTTTCTCTGCCGCATACAGGACATGTGCAAGGAATCGAAATATTGTTGCTCTTTGTGTGATTCTCAGCAATCTGTGGAATAATCATATTGGCCTTATAAACAGATATTTTATCCCCTATTCCAAGCTGAAGCTCTCTCATTACACTGATATTGTGAACTGATGCCCTGCTTACAGTTGTTCCCTCAAGTTCTACAGGCTCGAATATTGCTACAGGATTTATTAACCCTGTTCTTGATGCACTCCACTCGATTTCCTTCAGTGTTGTCTCCTTTAGTTCATCTTTCCACTTAAAAGCAATTGCATCTCTTGGGAACTTTGAGGTTTTTCCTAATGATTCTCCATAGGCTATGTCATTGTAAATCAGAACCAAGCCATCTGATGGGACCGGGTTTGATTCAATCTTCTCGCTGAAATCTTTAACGGCAGCCTTAATAGTATCCCCTGTAACAATCTGTCTGTATACCACTGCAAAACCCTGTTTCTCAAGCCAGTCCATCTGCTGAGTTCTCTTCTTAAACTCCATTCCCTCTGCTGATACAAGTGTAAAGCCATAAAACTTCACGTTTCTTTGAGCTGTTATTTCATTGTTAAGCTGTCTGACAGAGCCTGAACATAGATTTCTTGGATTCTTATACTTGGCGGATTCTTCATCGATGGTTTCGTTTATTTTTTCGAAATCCTCATAAGAAATAACCGCCTCTCCCCTTAGAACCAGCCTTCCCTTAAAGTCGATATTCAAAGGCAGATTTGTAAAAACTTTGGCGTTATTGGTTATTACTTCACCGATTTCTCCGTTTCCTCTAGTAACAGCCTTTACCAGCTTACCTTCTTCATAGGTAAGTACAATTGTAAGACCGTCCAGCTTCCACGATAACACTCCTTCATGATCGTTAAGCCATGCTTTAAGGGCATCCACATCCTTTGTCTTGTCCAACGAAAGCATTTTTGAGGGATGTGCCTCCTTTGGCAGGTCTGAAAGCACCTCATAGCCCACATTTACTGTAGGGCTGTTGGAAAAAACGGTACCCGTTTCCTTTTCCAGACCACAAAGTTCATCGTACAGCCTGTCATACTCAATATTGGGCATTATTTCTCTGCTTTCCTGATAATAGGCAAGGGATGCCTCATTAAGTTTTTTTATCAGCTCTTTTATTCTATCTATCTTATTATTCATCAGTTCTCACCTGTGTATTTTTTTAGAGGAGCAAACCCCTTAGCCAATTTTTTACGACCTACGCTGTCAAACATCACTGTGATGGTCTTATCATCAGCTTCTATTACTATACCCTTTCCAAATTTGCCGTGGGATACTATGTCACCTGAATCAAATGCATCGCTTTCTGACGATGCGTTTTTCTTAGCTACATATTTAGCACTTTTCAGCGCATCATAGGGTTTAAATGCCGGCTGGGCGAATCCGTCCAGCGACCCCGTATCTATTCCAAGGCTATTGTTTGTTTTTCGATTTGGAATGTACACGGCATCTCCGTTTTCATCTAGAACCTTCGGATCCATTTCTCTCATAAATACCGACTCTCTGGTATAATCACCCTGTCCATACATTACGCGGTATGCCGCACTTGTCATAAACAGGCGCTCCTTTGCTCTGGTTATTCCTACATAACAGAGCCTGCGTTCTTCTTCCAGCTTTTCCTCAACATCCATGGATCTGTGGCTAGGGAACAACCCATCTTCCATTCCCGGCATGAATACGACAGGAAACTCCAGCCCCTTTGCGCTGTGCAAGGTCATAAGGGTAACTTTACCTGATTCCTCATCATACTTATCGGCATCTCCATTGGTGGCTACTCTTTCAAGAAACTCCTCCAAGGTAGCTTCTTCGCCCTGTTCCTGCTTTTCTTTCTCGAAGTCAAATATGAAAGATTTAAAATCCAGAAGGTTTTCAATTCTGCCCTCTGCTTCAACGGTGTTTTCATCCTCTAAAGCCTTCATATAGCCTGTTCTGACCATAAGGCTGTCATATATATCCGACAGTTTCATATTTTCCTTCTGCTCTCTGCAGGTCATGATAACCTGTACCATGTTCCTGACAGCATCTCTGGCTTTTGTAGGAAGTGAAGAAATAATTTCTTCATCCTCCAGTACTTCCAAAAGAGACTGCTCTCTTACCATAGCCAGGGTGCGCAGTTTTTCAATGGTCTTTGCTCCCATTCCTCGTTTAGGCTCGTTGATAACTCTTAGAAGTGCCATTTCGTCTTTAGGATTAACCACCAACCTCATGTATGAAATCATATCCTTTGTTTCTTTTCTCTCATAAAAGCTGAATCCGGAAAGAATCTGATGAGGTATGCCATTTTTTCTCAATATGTCTTCAAAAAGGCGCGACTGGGCGTTAGTCCTGTAAAGAATTGCAAAATCGTCGTATTTCCTGAAAGGGCCTTTCAAAAGCTGGATTTCTCTAGCAATATATCTTGCTTCTTCCTTATCGTTGTCAAGCCTTGCATATACTATCTTATGACCTGATTCCTCTTCGGTCCAGAGCTTCTTTGGCTTCCTGCCTTTGTTGTTTTTTATTACAGAATGAGCCGCTTCTAAAATATTGCCACAGGAGCGATAGTTCTGTTCAAGCTTTATTACCTTTGCCTGTGGGAAATCCTTTTCAAAATCGAGAATATTCCTAATATCTGCGCCTCTCCACTCGTATATGCATTGATCATCATCACCGACAACACATAAATTTTTATGTACATCAGCCAGGAGCTTAATAATCTGATATTGAATATGGTTTGTATCCTGGTATTCGTCTACCATAATATATGAGAAAACCCTCTGATATTCCCTTAAGATGTCCTCATTATCTCTGAGAACATGAAGGGCATACCTTAAAAGATCATCAAAATCCATGGCATTATTCTTTTTTAACCTTGCCTGATATTCCTTGTATACGTTGTAAATGACCTTGGTCTTAGGAGTCATTCCTTCAATTTCAATAAATTCTTCAGGACCTATATCGTTCTCCTTTGAGTTAGATACAATCGCCATTATATATGGAATAGGATACTCCTTTGTATCGATGTTGAAGTCCTTTAATATGGCCTTGTAAAGTGCCTTCTGATCCACAGTATCGTACACCACAAAGTTTCTTTCATAGCCTATTGCACGGCAATGCTCCCTTAAAATTCGAAGGCTCATAGAGTGAAAAGTAAGAATCCACATTCCCGGAACTGTTCCAACAAGTTTTTCAACTCTCTCTCTCATCTCTTTGGCTGCTTTATTAGTAAAAGTAACAGCAAGTATCTTATACGGACTTACTCCCTGCTCAATCAGATATGCAATTCTGTGAGTCATTGTAGCCGTCTTGCCGCTTCCTGCTCCTGCGAGAATCAAAAGCGGACCTTCTATGTGCATTGCTGCTTCTTTTTGCTGCTGGTTTAAATGTTCTAAATTCATAACACCTGTTTATTCCTTTTTCATTTTTGCCTGTCTATTATATCATTACTCCCTGTGATTTTCCATATAAACTGAAGAAGAGCGCTGCTTTTGTCACGATTATGTGTTTTTCATGATTATTTGCTCTATAATGTTTGCCGCATGATCGCAAAGGTCACAGCAATCCTCTAAACTGTCATAGATAGCCTTGTGACCAATTAAAATCTTGGCATCAGTTTCATCCTGAAAGAGTTTGTATACCACTTCCGCATATTTTGTATCTGCTTCTTCTTCAATCTGGGTTATACTATCGAGGATGTCCCTAAGCTTCTCAGGCTTCTTAAAATCTCTCAGTCGTGATACCGCCTCATACAGAGCATTTACACACTTATCTATAATTTTAGCCAGCTCTTCCACGCCCTTTGGTGCAGCATTTACGTGGTACATATAGAACTCCTGCACCGCTTCATCTAATGAGTCAGAAATGTCTTCTATAATCTGCGAAAGCCGTAGAATATCCTCCTGATCGATGGGTGTGATGAATTCAGCTGTAAGTTTGAGAATAATGCTGCGGTGCAATTGATCTGCTGCGTGCTCTATCTCATGCATTCTTTCACATTTAAATGCCAGATTAAAGGGTGAATAATTTTCAACCATATCTACAATAATCTTTGATGCCTTCACACAGTATCCTGCCTGTTCCTCCACAAGCTTAAAATAGTCATTCTTTATTTTCGCCATTTTGATACTCCTTTACGCGAACAATAATAAAAACAGTTTGGCCATGCCATAGCCTAAAATTCCACATCCCGGGAATGTAAATATCCATGTAAGCACTAAGTCCTTTACAATGGACCAGTTGACGTTGCTCAGCCTTCTCGCAGCACCTACTCCCATAATTGAAGTGGTCTTTGTGTGTGTTGTGCTTACAGGTATTCCCGTTAGTGAAGACAAAAGCAGGCAGCAGGTTGCTGAAAAATCCGCTGCAAAACCTTGGTATGGCTTCAGTTTTACCATGTCCATTCCAACGGATTTTATAATTCTGTATCCTCCTATGGACGTGCCAAGACCCATAACTACAGAACAAAGCACCATAAGCCATATGGGTACCACGAAGCGTGTCGCATTGCTCTCCCCATTGGCAAATGCTGTCCCAAGCAAAAATATTGCCATAAACTTCTGGCCGTCCTGAGCTCCGTGCATAAATGCCATTGCAGCTCCACCGAAAATTTGTGCCCCTGAAAATAATCTTTCCGTTCTCACTCTATTTTTATTTCTGAAAATCAATACTGTTATTTTTGCTGAAATAAATCCTAAAATAAAACCGAGCAAGGTAGATAATAGGATACCGTATATGACCTTCATCCATTCTTCTGGATTTATGCCTCGAAAACTGTTTTGTATTGCTACAGCCGCACCGGATATTCCTGCTATCAATGCGTGGCTTTCACTAGTGGGGATTCCGAAATACCAGGCGGCAGTAGCCCATATTACTATTGCTGCCATGGCTGCGCACAATGCTATCAGTGATTTTTCTGCATCTCCTCCGAAATCTGCCATATTGTATATAGTCATGGCTACTGATGCATTAATTATTGTCATAACAAATACGCCAAAGAAGTTTAATACTGCCGCCATTAAAATTGCTTTGCGTACATCAATTGCTCTTGTAGACACGCATGTAGCAATGGCGTTTGGTGCATCAGTCCACCCGTTGACCAATATCACTCCCAAAGTCAGTATTGTCGAAATCATCAGCATGGGATTCCCCTGCAGCTGCCCCATGAAATCTGCTATCGTCATCAATACCCCTCCTCGCAGAATTCTTCTACTACTCATTATATCAATTTTCTTATAAAGAATTTGTTCATATATTATTATGGCAAAAAATGCAACAAAAAACCCCGCTGATTTCAGCGGGGCTTGCAGTTTGTTGATATATTGTGTGAATTATACTAATTCTAAGAAAACAACTTCTGCGTTGTCGCCCTTTCTAGGTCCTAACTTTAGAATTCTTGTATATCCACCATTTCTTTCAGCATACTTAGGTGCGATTTCTTCGAACAGCTTTGTAACTACGTCTTCATCGAAAACATAAGCTAAAACCTGTCTTCTTGCGTGAAGATCACCGCGCTTTGCCAAAGTGATTAATTTTTCTGCTTCTCTTCTGGCTTCCTTTGCTCTGCAGTCAGTTGTCTGAATTCTGCCTTCTCTGAATAAATCAGTTACAAGGTTTCTTAACATTGACTTTCTGTGAGCAGAAGGTCTACCAAGTTTTCTGTATCCTGGCATTTATAGATTCTCCTTTCCTAGCGAATTAATCGTCGCTTGGTCTAAGACCAAGACCTAATTCTTCCAATTTAGCTTTTACTTCATCAAGAGATTTCTTTCCAAGGTTTCTAACCTTCATCATATCATCTTCTGACTTCTGAGTAAGCTCTTCTACTGTGTTGATAGCTGCTCTCTTCAGGCAGTTGAAAGAACGAACTGAAAGTTCAAGCTCTTCGATAGTCATTTCTAAAGCTTTTTCTTTCTGATCCTCTTCCTTCTCAACCATGATTTCCAGTGCATCAGTTGTATCTGTTAACTGGATAAACAGGTTTAAGTGTTCCTGCATAATCTTTGCACCGATGGAAACTCCTTCTTCAGGAGTGATTGAACCATCTGTCCAGATTTCAAGTACTAATCTGTCATAGTCAGTTACCTGACCTACTCTTGTATTTTCTACAGTGTAGTTAACCTTCTTAACAGGTGTGTAAATTGAGTCAACAGGAATAACTGAAATAGGTGTGCTTTCAGTCTTGTTCTGTTCTGCAGGTACATATCCTCTGCCTCTTGCAAGGTTGATTTCCATTACAAGTGTAGCATTTTCTTCAAGAGTAGCAATGTGAAGATCAGGATTGAAAATTTCAATGTCTGCATCTCCAATGATATCAGCTGCAGTTACTTCCTTAGGACCAACTGCATTGATGATTGCTCTCTTAGTGTTTTCGCCTTCTAATCTAACAGCAAGCTTCTTTAAGTTAAGAATGATTTCTGTTACGTCTTCTTTTACACCTGGTATTGTTGAAAACTCATGAAGAATTCCGTCGATTTTTATAGATGTAACAGCTGCTCCCGGAAGTGAACTTAAAAGAATTCTTCTAAGTGCATTACCAAGTGTTGTACCATAACCTCTTTCTAGAGGTTCAACAACAAATTTGCCGTAACATCCGTCTTGATCAATAAACTTATTGATTGTTGGTTTTTCGATTACTACCACTCAAAACCCTCCCTTTCATTCCAAGTTTTACTATGCAGTATGTTTAGAACATATTACTTGGAATATAATTCGACGATTAAATGCTCTGCAATTGGAGTGTCTATGTCTTCTCTTCTTGGCATAGCAACAACTTTACCTTCTAGTTTATTAACGTCTACGCTCATCCATGCTGGAACTGTGATAGACATTTCTTTGATTTCCTTAAACTTAGGTGAGCTCTGGCTCTTTTCCTTAACTGCGATAACATCTCCAGCCTTAACTTCCATTGATGGAATGTCAGCCTTCTTGCCGTTTACAGTGAAATGACCATGAGTTACAAGCTGTCTAGCTTCTTTTCTTGAAGCTGCAAAACCTAATCTGAATACAACGTTGTCCAGTCTTGTTTCAAGTAAGATCATTAAGTTTTCACCAGTCTTACCAGTTCTCTGAGCAGCCTTGTCGAAAAGATTTCTGAACTGAGTTTCCTGTACTCCGTAGAATCTCTTTGCTTTCTGCTTTTCTCTTAACTGAATACCGTATTCTGACTGTTTCTTTCTAGCCTGACCGTGCTGTCCAGGAGCGTAATTTCTTCTTTCAATAGCACATTTGCTGCTGTAGCATCTTTCACCTTTTAAGAACAGCTTCTGACCTTCTCTTCTGCATAACTTGCAGTTTGCAT
The DNA here is from genome assembly GCA_029218545.1 of Bacillota bacterium. Lineage (GTDB taxonomy): Bacteria > Bacillota > Clostridia > Peptostreptococcales > Anaerovoracaceae > Fimisoma. Next base: position 27,908 of record JAQXRN010000121.1, read on the forward strand.
CTGTATATCTTGACATTAAATTACTCCTCCTTTCTTACACTCTTCTCTTCTTTGGTGGTCTGCATCCGTTATGAGGGATTGGTGTGATATCCTTAATCATTGTGATATCAAGTCCAGCAGTCTGAAGAGCTCTGATAGCTGCTTCTCTACCGGAACCAGGACCCTTTACATAAACTTCTACAGTCTTTAAACCATGTTCTATAGCACCCTTTGCTGCTTCTTCAGCTGCCATCTGTGCTGCAAATGGAGTTGATTTTCTTGAACCCTTGAAACCAAGTGAACCAGCACTTGACCAGGATAATGCGTTTCCTTCCATATCTGTAAGAGTAACTAGAGTATTGTTAAAGGTGGATTGGATAGGTGCCTGGCCTTTTTCAATATTCTTACGTTCTCTTCTTTTCTTTCTTACTGCTTTCTTAACAGTCTTAGCCATTACTTCCTACCTCCTTTACTTCTTTTTCTTTCTGCTTACAGTCTTCTTAGGACCTTTACGAGTTCTAGCGTTTGTCTTAGTTTTCTGACCTCTTACAGGAAGACCTCTTCTGTGTCTGATACCTCTGTAAGAACCGATTTCCATTAATCTCTTGATGTTCATGGAAACTTCTCTTCTTAAGTCACCTTCTACTAAGTATTCTTCGTCGATGATGTGTCTGATTTTACCAGCTTCATCTTCAGTTAAATCCTTAACTCTTGTGTCAGGATTGATTCCAGCCTTTTCTAAGATAGCTAGAGATGTTTTTCTACCGATACCATAGATGTAAGTAAGACCAATTTCTACTCTTTTTTCTCTTGGTAAGTCAACACCGGCTATACGAGCCATATTTTTCTCCTTCCCCCATCTTCCGTCGCCTTTCCGGGAGCGATATAGACGGGATCACTTATAATTAATTTGAAACAGCTTTTGAGGCGAGGGGACCCGGTATTCCTCTCGCAAGCCGCATTATTGATTTAATAAATTAACCCTGTTTCTGCTTGTGCTTAGGATTTTCGCAGATAACCATTACTTTACCGTTTCTCTTGATTACTTTGCACTTTTCGCAGATAGGTTTTACGGAAGCTCTTACTTTCATTTTAATCCTCCTCTTCCCTACTTATCTCTCCAAATAATTCTTCCTCTTGTAAGGTCATACGGAGAAAGTTCTACCTTTACCTTATCTCCAGGGAGAATACGGATGTAATTCATTCTTATTTTGCCTGAAATGTGTGCAAGCACTTCAAAACCGTTGTCTAGTTTAACTTTAAACATCGCATTTGGCTGTGCGTCAACAACCGTTCCCATTGCTTCAATGACGTCTTTTTTCGCCATAAATACATCTCCTTTTCACATTACAAGGTAAGCAGCTCAGGCTCACCATCGGTTATTAGAACAGTATTTTCATAATGCGCAGACAAGCCGCCGTCTACAGTAACTGCGGTCCAGTCATCAAGAAGAACGTCCACTTCATAATCACCTTCTGTGATCATTGGCTCAATTGCCAGTGTCATTCCCTC
>JAQXRN010000122.1 GCA_029218545.1 Bacillota bacterium
GCTAAATCAAATCCTAATTCAGTTGCAGGTGCACTAGCAGGTGTTTTAAGAGAAAAAGGAGGGGCTGAGATACAGGCAATTGGAGCGGGAGCTTTGAATCAGGCCATTAAAGCTACAGCCATTGCAAGGGGATTTGTTGCACCGAGTGGAATTGACCTGGTGTGCATTCCAGCCTTTACTGATATTGAAATTGAAGGGGAGGAAAGAACAGCAATAAAATTGCTGGTAGAGCCTAGATAATTTATACATATGCCTTTCTGCATATCAAAAGATATGATACAATAAATCATAAGTTTGATTTAAGGAGAAGGGCATATGACTTTTGAAGAAAAGACAATTGAAAGTGAGTTAATATACAAGGGCGCAATTATGAACCTTAGAAGAGATAAGGTTACAGTCTTAAATGGTGAATCATATAGAGAAATAATTGAACACAACGGAGGAGCTGTACTTGCAGCGATAACAGACGAAGGCAAAATGGTTATGGTTCGTCAGTTCAGAAAACCGGCAGATAGAGTTGTCTTTGAAGTTCCTGCAGGGAAGATAGATCCGGGAGAGGAACCTCTGGAAGCTGCAGTAAGAGAACTTAAAGAAGAAACAGGTTATACAGCCGGAAATGTCAGATTCCTGAACTTCTTCTATCCTACCGTTGGTTACTCTGAGGAAAAACTCTATCTCTACTTGTGCACCGACTTGACCAAGGGTGAAGCGTCACCTGACGAAAATGAAGCACTGGATATTGAGGAATGGGATGTAGACGAACTTTGCAAAATGATCGTTAACGGTCAAATCAACGATGCAAAGACCATAATCGCAGTCTTTATGGTCAAAGAAGAACTTGCATCAGGAAGGCTTCAATTAAGCAAGAAATAATAAGAATAAGGAGCCCTAATAAATATGTTAATATGTAATGCCTTGCAAATTCGCGCAGGGCATTATTATTTTGCTTTTTTTTCCAAATTAAACATTTAGAAATAAGAAGAGCCATTTGAATTGATAGAAAGCACAAAAAACATATTAAAGGCAGTCTGATAAGACTTTGTGGAAGTATCGTAGCTAATATATATAATGAGCCTTTAGGTCCGAAGGTTTCAACAAGCATGGTTGACGAAAATCCTATTGTAATACCCATAAACATGCATGCAACAGGACAGAATAAGGTAAGAAAAGGGATTATAGGGCATAAAAATAGCGCTAGCCAGATTTTTGACCAGTTTGACAAGGAGGCAGTAAAATATGATGCAAAACCTTGGATATCCTTGGTGGAAAGAAATGACGAGACCACTGTCATCATCTGTTCTTTTCCGCTGCCATGCATATTTACTTCAAAAAAAGCACCGGTGCAGATTCCGATTGCACTGATAAAAATCAGAATAATAAGAAGTTGTTTTTTATTCATAAGCATCACCTTTTTATTTTTATGAGGCTTCGTCTTGATATACCACATGTAAAAGTTTACATAATACAACCCATTTCGACATTTTGTAATTGAAATAATACTTTATAAGTAATATAATTTTTGTATAGGAGTGTGACTTGTATGAACAATGAACTGTTTTTGGAATTTTTAATAAAAGAAATGAAGAATACACCGAGCACTGCCAATGCATATATCAGAGATGTTGATCAGTTCATGGTTTTTCTGAAGTCAAGGGGAATTGACAATCCTTTCGACGCAGTAAATGCAGATGTTGTGGCATATCTAATGGAACTTAAGAGTAAAGGAAGTTCCAAATCCACAGTTAACAGAAAGCTGGCCTCTGTAAGGACATATTTTTCGTTTTTACAGGTAAAGCATGGACTTAAGGACAATCCTGCTCGCAATATCAAATCTCCAAAGATTGAGAAAAAAGAAATGGAGTTTTTGTCCATAGAAGAAATCGAAAAGCTGATGCTCTTTCCTGACGAAAGTCCAAAGGGCATAAGAGACAGAGCTATTTTGGAACTGCTTTATGCAACCGGTATCAGAGCCAGCGAGCTCATTGATATGGAGCTTGCAGACATCAACCTCAGAATGGGTTTTGTAACCTGCGAAGGTGATAATAT
>JAQXRN010000123.1 GCA_029218545.1 Bacillota bacterium
CCTATTCGCTGGAATTCGCGAATGAGGACCTTCCAAAAGCGCAGAAATACAGTTGGAAGGAACTGAATGACGGAGGTGGGCGAGTTGCACTGGCGTTTCAAATCATGAAATATAGCGATGATTTTTCAGAGGTCATTAAAATTGGAAAGGCTGTCAAATACCTGAAATTTACCCGTCCTGCCAATGTCAGAGTCAAAGAGAAAGACGGCACCGTGAAAACTATCGGTAGTGTAGAGGTAACTTTTACAGCCTTTTATCAGGGTCATGCCCAAAAGGGTATTCTCTGCCGCACAGAAGCTGAACTGGACAGCAGGCTGAAAAGCTATATCAACTCTTTCGTCGAGGCGCAGAAACAGAAAATCTTTGAGCAGTCCTTTGAATTGAAAGACAGCAGTGTGGACTTCTATAATGAAAAAATTACTATCTACTACAGCTGGACTAATCTTCAGAATGAAGAACTGTCTCCTATGTGGGCATTTGATTTGAACGCATATCAGGGAGGTCATGAACTGAACCAGGATTACTATCGTTCCGAGACAGACCTCGTGAGTGGACTGGTTCCCGGCTATACCGGCGAATACTCAGTCACTTATTATCTGCACGACATAGAAACTCCAGTTCGTCTCGTCGTGTCTAATACATATGATTATTTCTTTGAAGATGACAAACCATCCATGGAGTTCGAAATGCCCCTGTCCGGTGAGAGAAACAATGCTCAGGGCAACGCTTCCAATCAGCATTATCAAGGATATTCAGATTTCTATACACTTTACCAGCAGTTCCAGCAGGACTGCGAAAGCGGGAACTATTTCGATAACAGCCAGGACGCTCGGTATAGCGGTGAGGAAGTCAGGGACTATCGCAATTACGACGGCGGGGAGAAACTAGCCGAATTGACTCTCCACGAATTTGGCGGTTACGGTGAGGTTGGTTTCTATGAGTTGGGACAAGATGAACTCCACTACGATGTGACGCTGGAGGGGCTGTATACGTTCGATGGCTACACAGTGGATTACTTTCAGTACACTGATTTTGAAGGGATACGGGACCTCCTCATATTCCGCAGCGGAAATCAGGAGTGGCTGGTAACATGGAATACTATCTACGAGGATGGAATCGTGTATACTTACGAGGCGTAAAAGCAGATCGGGCAGCTCTATCCTGCTGCCCGGTCGCCGGTAAAGGTTATCCCGGAATACAACTATAAGGGTTGTGTATTTGGAACTATTAGGATATACTATTTGACAGGAATTCCTATTTTTTAAGGGGACAAACCTGTCTATGTAATGTCGTTTGCTTGCAGACAGGAGGAGCATACATATGGAAATTGAGAAAAGCGCGAGGTTGCTATACCTGTATCAAGACTTTATCAAGGGTGTTGGAATACAGAAGAAGGCTGCCGCTGACCGCTTTGGCGTCAATGAGCGCAGTCTTCAACGGGATATTGAGGACTTGCGCTGTTTTTTTGCAAATCAGACCCCGCCAGGGGAGATTATTTATGATGCACGGCAGAAGGTCTACCGACTGATTGAACGGGATAACGCCCATCTCAGCAACAGTGAGGTGCTAGCGGTGTGCAAAATTCTGCTGGAGAGCCGTTCTATGCGTCGGGATGAAATATTGCCCATTCTGGATAAGCTGGTAAGCTGCTGTGTCCCGGCAGAGCAGCGTCGAGCTGTCGAAGATTTGCTGGCAAATGAAAAGCATCTGTACATCGAGCCACACCACGGCAAACACCTTCTGGATGGTCTCTGGGAGCTTGGAGAAGCGATTCAAAAGCATCTGGTGACGGAAATCACCTACGAGAAACTAAAGGGTGGAGAAATCGTTCGGAGGACGATTGAGCCGGTGGGCCTGATGTTCTCTGAGTATTACTTCTATCTGGTAGCTTTTATCCGGGACATTGACCGGGCAGCGGAGTTTGAGAACCCGGATGATTTGTTTCCCACGATTTACCGGGTAGATCGCATCCAAGAATTTCACATTATGGGCGAGCATTTTCAAGTGCCATATCAGGAGCGATTTCAGGAAGGTGAGTTCCGTAAGCGGGTACAGTTCATGTATGGAGGAAAGCTGCAAAAAATTCGGTTTAAGTACACCGGGCCATCCATTGAGGCCGTGCTGGATCGGCTCCCCACTGCTGAAATCGTGGAGCAGACCGAAGACTGCTGGATTGTTAAGGCAGAGGTGTTCGGTAAGGGCATTGAAATGTGGCTGAGAAGCCAGGGGGAATATGTGACAATGGAGAGAGGTGTTTGAATCGTGAGTTATCGAATCGCGTCATTCAACATGTACAATTTTTCCCTTAGAAGTGATTTGGTAATAAAGAAAAATTTGGATACTATTGCGCGCATAATAAAAGACAACAATATTGATCTTGTTGCCATGCAAGAAGTTTTGGCCGCCGGACGCCCTGTAATGGGTATACAGTCAAATAAGAATGCACAAAACAAACTTCCATACGAAAAATCGTTATTGTATCGCTTAGGGAAAGACTGGGAATCTTATTGGGGCAATCCAGAAACCCGTTCTAAATACTATCCATATTTAGGCAATGATTCGCGTAGCGAGGGATATGCTTTTTTATGGAACAGCAAAAAGTTCGAACTACTAAAAGATGAAAATGGTGATCCGATTTGGCCAAAGATATACCGAAATTATCATGTGCCATCTGGACAATTGCGCCTGATTCGAGATCCGTTGTATGGCCGTTTTAAGATCAGAGGAACGAAAACAGAGTTGCGCCTTATAACCACACATATTATTTATGGCAAGCCCAAAGATGAGAATATTAAAACGGAATACACCGTTGATGATGGCGCAATATCTTTGAGGCGGAATGAGTTTAATATTTTGGCCGGAAACATATATTCGCGAATTAGTGATTATCGCAAAGATATCAATAATACAGACCCATATACTATTATCTTGGGCGATTATAATCTAAACCTGCAATCTAGTGATGTAAAATCGGCAACTATTCCAGATGTGGCTTATTTTAATGCTAAGGGCCAACTCGATTCAGGAGGTGCTTTGTCTGTACGCAAAATTTACACATGTCAAAGTCAAAAATCTAGCCTTGGTGAAAAAGCTTACGCTAATAACTACGATCACTTTTCTTTTGATGATAATGTGCTAAGACTTTTAAAGCATCGAAAGGAAATATACGGTATTCATTTTGATGAACATGTGCTAAAAATTGTTGACGGAGTTCACGACTATGCCATCTCCGAAGATGAACTAGAAGAGGAGAAATTTGCCCGATTCAAAAAAGAGGTATCTGATCATGTTCCAATCATATTAGAAATTGATTTGAAAAAGCGATATTAAGAACAGGAGGAAGTATTGTGAAAAATGAACTTAGCGTAAAAGCAGCTGATACTGAATCCATGAAAAGGGCAGCCTATGCTCTGAATATGTGCACAGTATCTGTGGCCCAAATCGTTGACTACAACGACGAGTATGTACTGGAGCAGGAATACGATGCCATTCTCAACAATTTGAACCTAGAGCAGATGCCGAAGGATGAAGCATTGCTGACCATTTTAACGGAACTGATGAACACCATCACTTTTTTCCGTATCCAGGAAATCAAGAAGGCCCAAATTGAGAAGAAGTATCAACGTCGTCTTTCAAACGCTATTTGGTCCGCTGTTCCAAACATCGGTCTCATTGTCGCTGGAGGAGATCCCATTACAACAGCTATCTCCCTTGCTTCTCAAGTGGGTATTGGATATATGAATTACCGCAAAGAAAAAGCAAATGCGGCCTATGATCGGGACAATGAGAATACTGAACTTGAGATCACTGCAATAGAACAGTTTAACGCTATCAAACGGGAACTTTTTACGACAGCATGGCGTCTGGCGGATACATATAAGTTCCCAGATCAATATCGCTTGACCGAAAAACAAATTAAACAGTATAACCTTATCTTGATGGACAGTGATGAGATTCGGAAGTATGAACGTCTGGAGACTATTCAGGATAACTTTCAGGCGTATCCTCCGTTCTGGTATTTCTTCGGTCATACAGCCAATTATATTGCAGGGTGCAAAGAGTTTGATTTGGATGAGCAAACCCGGCAGAAATTCTGCACTTTGGCAAAAAATCACTTTGAAACCTATGTGGAACTCAATAAATTAAGTGTTCTGCGAGAGGATCGAATTGCAGCATCCTGCTATTTGGAATATGCCGAGATGCTTTTGATGGAGGGAAAAGAACGGTATTCCAAAATCGCCGAATTGTTGCAGGAAGCAATTAGAAAATCTGGATACGATAACGATATTTTGCAAATCGCTGCGCTTAACTATATTCGAATAGGCGAACTGGAGGAAGCGGGCAGAATTTTTAAGATCTTGGTCAATGAAGATTATAATAAACTGACAAATGCCCGTTTACTTAGTCGCATTTATGTGTCCTGCTTTTTACATACTCATGACGAAACGTTTCGTATAAACTATAAAGTGTTGCAAACCAGAGTTGACCGCTCTCAACTTTTTCCAATGCCTACGGAAGGCCAAAGTGACAAACAGCTTCAAGAGGAATATATTGCAGAACAAAGAGCGATTTTGCAGCAGGAGTATCATTATGCACTTACTGAATATTTGAAAAAGTATGCTAATAAGGTCAATCATGTACTGGATGCCTTATTCAATGATGATGTGGAAACTACCAATTCCCAAAATAATCTTGATATCAAAAGAGAGCATGAGAAAAATGTTAAAAACTTTCTCGAAGGCCACAATAAAGATGAGAATCTCCAAATCCTGAGTCATAATAATTTTCGGCGCCAGTATATGGATATTCTGAATGACATGCTTTCCAACTTGAATTTCCTTTCATTTTTTAACAGTGACCCCATTGAAAAACGGGAAATCATTCGAACATTAAAACTTGCGCTTTACCAGCGAAGAGATAAATTGGCAAAATATCAAAACGATATGGATGAGGGGACATTTACATTCGAAAGCTATCGTCAGTGGAAAGAAGAACTTGATTTTGAGCGTATCGCTGCACCGTTTTTGCGGGCACTCAAAAATGCATCTGTTGAAAAAATTGACGGCGTAGTGTCCAGCGATGTTTTGGATCAGATGGAGTATGAAATAGCTGAATTTTGCCTAAAACAGAAGATTGATCTATCCTTTGCGACGCTTGATAATGCAATAAAAGTTCAAGATTCCGAAGATGATTTTAGTGGACTGGACTATATGATACTGGGTTCTGATGTGGAAAACGCCGAAGATAAATTAAGATTTGAGAATTTAGTTAAATTGGCTTCCCAAAAGGCCGGAGAAATCATTCTGAATCCTGCGATGGTAGCTGTTTACGTTCATGGAAACGCAGACTTTGATGCCTACTTCAGGAATTCCGCTTTGCGCAGGAAAGGAATAAAGGGAGAAGTCATTGCTGTAATAGATGATAAAACAAAGAAAGATTGCGATCTGCTGTTGACACAACGGGGATTTTCAATTGTGAAAAACAATACTGTTCAGCCGTTGCGTGCTTATCGCAGAATGAAATATGTAAAAGTCAATAATAAAGAAAGATTGGATCTAGGGTGGCCAGATACATTCTCAAATGCTGGTGTCAATGCAACCGCACTTTTCCAACTCGTGGAAGAGATTGAAGATGAAATGAAATAAGGGGGGATTTGCATGGATGAAATTAATAAGAGCGCTATGCCTCCAGATCAAAAACAAAAGTGCCACATAATTATACATAGTGCTAGTGTTGGTTCTGCTGTTGTAGGAGCTGCTACCGCAGCCAGAATTACAATGATTATCAGCTTGGGAAAAGTATTTGATCAGACCATTTCGAAAGAAGCTGCAAAAGAACTTGTAAATAATATGCTGGCAGCAACGGTTGGCAGCACGGTGGCGCGTGCTGCATTGAGTTGGATTCCTGTCGTTGGTATTGCTGTAAATCTTGGCACGGCGGGCGGTGTAACAGAATACATCGGATGGAAAATGGCAGAGAATTTTTATCAAAATCAGTTAAGAGAATTGGGGGAGAATACGTTATCTGATGATACAAATGATAACGCTGAATCTTACGAAGTGGATGAGGAACATGGAGAAGAGGTTCTTCAAAGACGCGCAAAAGAATTCATAAGAGGGGAAAAGGGATACATTGAATCACGTGAGGATTACAACACTCTCTTGGATGATTTTGAGTATGCTATGAATCGATGCCCGGATGGAGCGAGTATTGAGTATAGCAGGCTTCTCGCTACCTATGAAAGACTTTGCCAAAAGGTGATAAGCGATCCAATTAAAATTGTATCCACCTCAAATGGACACAATAGCTATTCAAAATTATCCGATGCACTTGTTCCTGAGCAAAATATAGATCATTCTTTTGCAAAGGCAAGCCAATTAGTACTCTATGATGTCTTTTCAACTGAAGAAACTGGTTGCTATCGCGTAACTGCGAAAGTTAATTACGCCCCCATTCATGTTGGGGATACCTGCGCGCTTCTTGCCAATGGGCGAGCTACTAATCAGACCATTAAAGTGCTCCAAATTGGTATAGGAGAGCGCCAATGGTTGGAAAAGGAACCTGATAAAATTACTACACTTATTGTAAGTGGTGCATTTGGCTCTACCTCTGAACTTACAAATCAAAGATTCATCTGCATAAAACCGTAAATAAGTAGGTCTCTCATAAAAGCAGTTATGATGCAAACACTTTAGCTTACAAACACCCCAATATGCTCCAAATCTATAAGAACATAGATAACACCACTTAACAAGTAATCCCCTGGAATCCATTGAAACGACAGTGAATCCGAGGGATTGCTCATTACTTGCAAAAACCCTTAAAAAGCGCTACGATGTACTCCTAAGCGCAGGAGCTATCTGGAAGATTCCTAAAAAGTAAAAAGCCCGCCCCGATTCGAAATGAGTCGGGGCGGAATCATTAAAGCCTGTCTTCCAAGGGGCTTTTAATTCCTCGGATTTTTGATAGCGGCCTCAGCGGCAGCCAGATGGGCAATGATCAATGTTGTCCTTACACGATCGCAGCATCTGCTGCCAGCTTTTAAAAACGTGCCAATAGGGTAGACCCTATTGGCACAGATAAGAGTCACAATTTGTGCAAACAAAGATTTCCTGGGCCTTTGCATTGACATTTTTTGTATGCTATGATATATTTTAAT
>JAQXRN010000124.1 GCA_029218545.1 Bacillota bacterium
CAGAAGATGATATCCTTATGATAACAGCAGATCACGGCAACGATCCGACTGCGGAGGGTACAGATCATACCAGAGAATATGTTCCTGTTTTGGTATACGGGAAGTCGCTGAAGCAGGGCGTAGACCTTGGAATCAGAGAAAGCTTTGCCGACGTAGGGGCAACAGTGTGTGAAGCACTCGGTGTTAAGACGCCGAAGATAGGAAAAAGCTTTTTAAAAGAAGTTAAAAAAAATAAAGGGGGGAAAGTGATATGAATATGGTTACACTCATTGAAAAGAAAAAGAGGGGAATTGTTCTTTCTGATGAAGAAATAAAGGAACTTATAAAGGGATTTGTTAAAGGTGAGATCCCTGATTATCAGGTGTCTGCCTTATTAATGGCAATTTTCTTTAAGGGATTGAGCAAGGAAGAAACCTTCGCATTGACAGATGCAATGCGTTATTCCGGAGATACAATAGATCTTTCGTCGATAAATGGTATAAAGGTTGATAAACATTCAACAGGGGGCGTAGGCGACAAAACAACCCTTGTAGTTGCGCCGCTTGCGGCTGCATGTGGGGTTCCAATTGCAAAAATGAGCGGCAGGGGACTTGGATTTACGGGTGGTACAGTAGACAAGATGGAATCCATACCTGGATTTAGAACTTCAATGGAAGCAGAAGAATTTTTAAATCAGGTAAACAAAATCGGAATGGCTGTCATAGGCCAGTCTGAAAACATTACACCCGCTGACAAAAAACTTTACGCGCTGAGAGATGTCACATCTACAGTAGACAATCTGGGGCTTATTTCGTCAAGCATTATGAGCAAAAAGCTTGCGGCAGGAAGTGATGCTATAGTCTTAGATGTAAAGTGCGGTGCAGGAGCCTTCATGGAAAAACTTGATGAGGCCGTAGAGCTGGCAAAAATGATGGTAGAAATCGGTAGCAACGCCGGAAGGCGAACAGTTGCAGCCATTACAGATATGGGTCAGCCTCTTGGAGTTGCTGTAGGAAACAGCATAGAGGTAATAGAAGCCATTGAGACACTTAAAGGAAATGGTCCTGAAGATATAACCAAACTTGCACTTAAGCTGAGTGGAATAATGGTTTATCTTGGAGGTAAAGCTTCAAGTCCTGAAGAAGGTCAAAACATGACAAGAACTGCCCTGGAAAGTGGAAGAGGTCTGGCTAAACTGGGTGAGTTTATTGAAGCGCAAGGCGGAGATTCTGCAGTAATACAGGATTACAGCCTGTTCCCACAGCATACCATAGAAATGGAACTAAAGTCTCCTAAGGCAGGGTATATAAAGGCTATCGAGACAAAGAGAATCGGATATGCATCACTTTATACAGGCGCAGGAAGAGCGACGAAGGACGATATTTTAGACCTTTCTGCTGGGATTAAGATTTGGAAAAAAATCGCAGATAAAGTTGATGAAGGGCAGACTTTGGCCGTGTTATATGGTAACGATGAAAGTAAGGTGGCAAAGGCTTTAAGCATTGCTCAAGAAGCCTTTGTTATTTCTGACGAGCCTTGTGAATCACCACAGATTATCAAAGAGATAATAGGATTATAGAAATCCGCATGAATAAAATATGAATCAGAATATGCCGTACCTTTTTGCATATATTTAACGAGAATGCAATTTAGAAAGGACGGCATTTCTTTATGAAGAAAAAAGTACTGGTCACGGTTTTTGGATGTCTGATTATACTCTGCGGATTTGTGGGCATCAGTCAGGTTCTGCCGAAACAAAAGCCAATTGTTGTAGAAACAGTCAATGACAACGCACCGGCAAATGAGGATAAAGCACCTTTTGAAGTAGCCGCAAAGGGCGCAGTGCTTATTGATGCAGATAGCGGCAAAGTCCTTTTCCAACAAAATGCCCATGAAGAGCTGCCTTTGGCATCGGTAACCAAGGTAATGACGATGCTACTGGTTATGGATGCAGTGGAAGAGGGGAAAATATCCCTTGATGATCAGGTTACAATTTCGGAAAGAGCTGCTTCCATGGGAGGCAGCCAGATGTACATGGAGGTTGGTGAAAAACATACCGTTAAGGAACTGCTGAAGGGAGTAGCTATGGCAAGCGCCAATGATGGCTGTGTAGCTCTGGCCGAGCATGTTGCGGGAAGCGAGGAAATCTTTGTAGAGCGGATGAATAAAAAGGCCCAGGAACTAAAAATGCAGGATTCACATTTTGTAAACACCAACGGGCTGCCTGTAGCAGACCATTATTCCTCTGCATATGATATAGCAGTGATGTCGTGTGCACTTTATGAGTATGAGGAAACCCGCCAATGGTTTACCACATGGCAGGATACCATAACTGTAGGTCTTCCGGGCAAAGAAAAGGAATTCGGCCTTACAAATACCAACAAGCTAATTAAGCAATACAGTGGATGCAACGGCATTAAAACAGGCTACACCAGCGATGCGGGATATTGTCTCAGTGCTTCAGCAACAAGAAATGATACCCATCTAATAGCAGTAGCTCTAGGCTGTGAAACATCTCCTATTCGTAATGCCGAGGTTGCGAAGATGCTGGATTATGGCTTTGCAAACTTTGAGACTAAAGTCATAGCAAAAAAAGGGCAGACTGTAGAGAAAATTGTTGTTGAGCGAGGTAATCCACAGAAACTGTGTGCTGTGGCAGAAGAAAGAATTGCCGTAATGGTTGAAAAAGGAAATACCGACAGCATCAAAACGAAGGTGGTGCTGAATGAGTCAGTCAAGTTGCCTATTTCTAAAGGAGATAGGATAGGAAAACTTGAGGTTTACGGCACCGATGGCGATAAAAACGACGTAAAGCTGGGAGAGTACAACTTACTGGCAAGCAGCGACATCCGAAAGGCATCCCTTAAGATGCTAATCGAAAGAAAGCTGGATCTTTAAATGACAACAAGATATATAATAGCTTTTTCTTCTTTTTACAAGGCGGCCTATGCTAAGGATCTGCTCATGGAGGAAGGAATAAAATCAACCTTAGGAAAAGTACCCGTGAAGCATGCAAAAGCATGTTCAACGGGATTGTATTTTACCGACACCGATGTGAATGCGGTTCTTGAAATTCTTGAAAACAACAATATTTCCAACAAGGGAATATTTGATGTATAGGAAACAACAACAAAACAAGTATCACTTTGGTCTAAGACTCAGCAGATAGATATCTGATGAGTCTTGCATGGGCTATTGTGATGCTTGTTTATTTTTTTAATTTTTTTTATTCGACAATGCCCTTCGACATACTTTGCATTTCTGATAACTATAATAATATACAAGAAGGAGATAAGGAAATGATTATCTACGGAGAGTACCTTTTTGCCGAAAATTTTATCGTCGGCGCTATTATTTTGTGGCTTACGGGAAAACTTACAGGCACAAAAATCAGGGTGACAAGATTAATCATAGCGTCTTCTGCAGCCGGTTTTGGCGGATTCATTATTTTTCTTAATTTAACACCGCTTCAATCCGTATTTCTACGCATAGCAACGGGGCTGATATGCACTCTGATTGCAATGGGAAGAGAAAAAATAATCCAAAGGATGATGATTTTTTTTATTTTAACCTTTGCTTCAGGTGGAATGGTGATGGCACTTTTGCTTTGGATTCAGAAACCGGCAATATCACATCAGGGAATAATCTATATGGAAGCCTTGACTTATCTAAAGCTTATCGGCTTTGGTACATTGGCTTTTATCTTAATGCATTGGTTCGTTAAATTCATAAGAGCTAGTCGCTTGTCTATCAGGGGAAAGGTCAGCATATTTATAGACAAAGCGCACTACGATTTTAACGCTTACATCGATTCAGGAAACTCCTTAAAAGAACCAAACAGCGGCAATTCAGTCATACTAATTGATGCAAAAGGTGCTAGGAAACTGCCTTTTAAGCCTCTGGACCTGCCAAAACGATATACCCTTATACCTTACAAGACTATTGGCATGGATTCAGGCTTTCTGGAGGCGATTCGTACCGACATGGTGAGCTTTGCCGGTAAAAATTCCAGAAACACATATCTGGCGTTTTATACCGGAAACTTTACGGGCTATGAGGTGCTTATGAATAAGGATTTCTTGGAAGGAGGAACGTTAAACAATGAGTAGCGGATTAATTCTTATGCCGCGAGGCAGTCTTAAGGTGTTTTGGGAAAGAATATCAAATACATTCAATCTTTCCTACGGAAAGGATTACAAGGAGCTTTTTTACATAGGGGGAGCCGACGTGCTACCACCGCCCCTTTCGAAGGAGGATGAGGCAGATCTGATTGAACAGTATATGTCTGGAAGTGAAGCCGCAAGGTCTATTCTTATCGAGAGGAACCTGCGTCTTGTGGTGTATATAGCGAAAAAATTTGAAAATACGGGGGTAAGCGTTGAAGATCTGATTTCTATAGGCACAATAGGTCTAATTAAGGCAATCAACACATTCAAACCTGAAAAGAATATCAAGCTTGCAACTTATGCATCCAGGTGCATTGAAAATGAAATTCTCATGTATTTAAGGCGCACAATCAGACAGAAAAGTGAAGTTAGCTTTGATGAGCCTCTGAATGTGGACTGGGACGGCAATGAACTGCTGCTTTCAGATATACTGGGAACTGAAGGAGATGTGGTTTCCCACAGGCTTGAAGATGAAGTTAACCGAAGATTGCTTTTCAACGCCATGAAAAAGCTGGATGCAAGAGACAAACAACTGATGGAAATGCGTTTCGGCCTTAAAAACGGCAGGGAAATGACCCAAAAGGAGGTAGCTGATAAGCTGGGAATATCTCAGTCATATATTTCGCGCCTGGAAAAAAGAATAATATCAAAGCTGCAAAAGGAGGTAGGAAGGCTTAGTTAGACATCTGCTGCACTTTATTAGCCTTGTTTTTCCACACATATGGAAGCAAAAAGCCGTAAATAACTAAACGTACATAACAAAAGAAGGCAGGTATGTTTTATGGCAAGCAAAGTTGAGATTTGCGGCGTTGACACTTCCAAGCTTCCGTTATACAGGGAGTCTGAGATGATGGAAATGCTCGAAAAAATAAAAGCAGGTGATGAGTCGGTCAGGGAGACTTTTATCAAAGGGAATCTAAGGCTGGTTCTCAGTGTTATTCAGCGTTTCGGCAATCGTGGAGAAAACCCGGATGACCTTTTTCAGGTGGGATGTATTGGGTTGATAAAGGCTCTTGACAACTTCGACATGAGTCATGGGGTAAAATTTTCCACTTATGCCGTACCGATGATTATAGGTGAAGTGCGAAGATACCTGAGGGATAACAATGCTATAAGGGTATCTCGTTCCATGAGAGACCTTGCTTATAAATCTCTTCAGGCAAAGGAAGTTTTATCATCAAAGCTCCTTAGAGATCCGACCATAACTGAAATAGCTGAGGAACTTAATGTTGAAAGGGAAGATATTGTTACAGCTCTTGAATCTATTCAGGAGCCGGTATCTCTATTTGAGCCTGTATTCCATGATGATGGCGATGCAATTTATGTCATGGATCAGGTTTCCGACAGCAAAAATACTGATACAAAGTGGATAGAAAACATTTCTCTATCGGAGGCTATGGCAAAGCTTTCCCCAAGAGAAAGACATATATTAAGCATAAGGTTTTTCGAAGGAAAAACCCAGATGGAGGTGGCAAAAGAAATAGGGATATCTCAGGCACAGGTGTCGCGTCTTGAAAAAAATGCTTTATGCACAATGAGAAAGGAACTGAGCTGATATCAGTTCCTTTGTTAAATCTGGGCAAAACATCTCAGACACTTGAATTTTTCCTCAATCTATGGTTAAATGGAACATGAATGTAGATTATTGTTGTTTTAATAGGAGGAAACATGATATACACAAAAGAAGTAGAAAATATGTGCCCTGTTAACAAGGGTGCTTATCATGGTCCGGCACCGATTCCTCAGGAAGGAAAATGGGTGCAGGTTAAGGAAATTTCAGATGTTTCAGGTCTTACACATGGTGTAGGCTGGTGTGCACCTCAGCAGGGTGCCTGCAAGCTTACTTTAAATGTCAAGGACGGCATCATTGAAGAAGCTTTAGTTGAAACCTTAGGCTGTTCAGGCATGACTCACTCCGCTGCAATGGCAGGAGAAATTCTTATTGGTAAGACTCTTTTAGAAGCATTGAATACCGACCTGGTATGTGACGCAATCAATACTGCTATGAGAGAACTGTTCCTGCAGATAGTATACGGACGCAGCCAGTCTGCATTCTCAGAAGGCGGCCTTGCAATCGGTGCAGGTCTTGAAGACCTTGGTAAAGGAACACGCAGCCAGGTAGGAACAATTTATTCTACCAAGGCAAAGGGACCAAGATACCTTGAACTGGCTGAAGGATACATCATGGAAGTCGGCCTAGACGAGGAAGACAATATTATAGGTTACAAGTATGTAAACCTGGGCAGAATGATGGATGGCATCAAAAAAGGCGTAGATCCAATGGAAGCCATTGAAGCAGCAACAGGAACATATGGAAGA
>JAQXRN010000125.1 GCA_029218545.1 Bacillota bacterium
CAACAGCAACATAAATTGCAGAAAAAGCCACCATCGAAATTTCCAACGGAAATGCCGAACTTCTTTTTCGATTAGTCACTACTGTTATAACTGCGGTTAAGCCAACCGCAAACAGCACCATTGCAAAGCCGATCCAAAATACCGTATTCCTATCGGTAGTCAAAATTAGCGATAAAGCGATATATAAGGCCGCAATAATCGAATATACTGAAAGAATTATCCCGTGCTTTCTCATTTTACCCCTCTTTTCCATCTGTGCCGGTTTCAAGATTGTCAATGGCAAATTCCAGACATAACATTATGATTTCATTTCTGTTTCGTCCTGTTTCCTCTGCAATTCTATCCAAATCTTTAATCAGTTCGTTTGGCAATCTCGCAGACACAACAGAGGTATCTCCCTTATAGCGTTTTGATGGTATAAATAATTTTTTACCAGCCAAGATTATACACCTCCATAATATTGCTGATATTATTCAACAACATTAGTATACTACAAATGTTTACAAATGTCAACACTATCTTGAAAGCGGCAAATTCATTCGTATTAAGTGTTTATTTATCATTAAATTCTTGTAATAAAGAAGCAACAACATTATTTTAAAACTCTGCCAAATTTACTATTGCTTTTTCTTTGTCTTTTGCATACTTTAAAGTTTGCCAAGCACCGCCTTCCTCTTTTTCGATATAGCAGATAATGAGGTCGGCTTTATCTACCATTTCACGATTGCGAATTTGTATAGCAGACTTCGGGTGTGCTTTTGAAGCGGCATAAGATATATCTACATCCGAATAGTAATCATGAAAAGACTCCTCGTTATTAAGATATTCAGCCGTTGGATACGCCAAGACTAATAAAAGGGAACTATTATCATCCCTCACGTTTTTTCTCACACGAAGAACGGTAGATGAAACGCATTGGTCAAAGTCACCATTCCGTCCCACCAAAAAATCCACATATTCTTTTTCGTTTATTAACTTTCTTATTTGTTCTTCAAGCAATTCTTCAACCTTAAACAGATTATCTATATATCTGTGCCCAAAGAAGGCAACCGTATAAATATCTAACATATTTCACCACTCATTACTGATTACAGTTTGAATATTAATTACATTATACCGCTTATATCGGCAATTATCAACTATAATCGGTAGTTTCATCGTGATTATTACCGCTCAAATTATTATAAAATTATAAAAAGAGAGGTGTAGACGATGGATCTTCAATACATTAGAGAGCGTATTTCTGTTTTAAGAACGAAAAAGAACGTTTCAGAATATAGAATGAGTACCGATTTAGGTCATAGCAAAAGTTATATACAAAGCATTTCATCCGGAAGGTCGATGCCTTCTTTAGGTGAGTTCCTTTATATTTGCGAATATCTTGGTGTTACACCGAAAGAGTTTTTTGATGAAGATATGAAAGAACCGCAACTCGTTCAAAGACTTTGCGAACTAACCCGCAATATGTCTGAAGCAGATCTTAATGTTCTAATCAGCACCGCAGAACGCTTAAATGACAAATAAAAAGGTGCTGTAAAAAAACAGCCGAAAAGAAATCCGAGATTCGTGTAAAAGCGAGTCTCGGATAATTTTTTACAGATAATTGTTTAAATGTGGAAAAGTATAGTCTTTTGGGGTACACCAACATAACCGACGAGTTTTTCGTCAGTTTAGTTGAAAACTTTTTAGTTTTTTTAAGCAACAAGCTGCTTGGTTTGTTTCTTCAAGTGGTATTTATGAAGATTAAAACCACAAGAAAGAGACTCTTTCAAATCTTGTGTAAACCTCCGAAACGTTATGGAACAGACAAATCATTTTGGAGGTTTTGATTATTCAAAAGTACAATGACAACTTTGAAGTGCTGGCAGTGAAAAAGGGATAAAAGAAAAGCTTAATTTCTGCAATTGATGTTGAGAAATTTTTATTCAGTTAAATCGGAAACTTCACATTTCAAGGCTTTTGCAAGTTTCAAAATAATATCAAATTGAGCTTTATTTAAGTCCTTGCTCTTGCGTTCATAAGCTCTTATCGTATTAAGCGAAACTCCTGACTCATCAGCAAGTTCTGCCTGTGTCATTGAGCACTTCTTTCTTATTCTTTTGAGTTTACTTTCATTCCGTTTAAAGTGTGCATCCAATACTTCATAGCTTTTGCTTATATCAGCTTCATGAAGTGTTCCGTAAAGACCAAGCAAATCGTTAAACGGCACTGTATCAAGAATACTTTTAAAGGTTCTTCCCGAATACCATTGGTAATGTGTAATCATCCAACCGACCCAATAAGCATCACTTCTGTCGAAGCTTCTTACAAGCTCCGCATCTTGTTTTTGGCCTGTTGTCTTTTCCATTACCTCTATAAACAGCTCCAGCCCGCTTTTTCCTGCTATATATTTCGGATTGCCGTTCTCAAACTGTTCAGCCACGTCAGATTGAATAAATCTGTTCAGAAAATCAGCTCCGTCTATTTTGAACTCATAGACAGCATCGTGAAGCATATTACCTATAGCCTGTGAGGATTTAGCCAGATATAACTGATTGTAAGCGTGGATCATCCTTCTTCATATCCTCTCTTAAAATATCAATTACAAAAATATCATCTATTAGCTGCTGTAAGTTTTTCTTTTGTGAAACGTATGCTTCTCTTGCTTTTTTATCTCTTTCTGCTCTCTTAAAATAGTATTCTCTGTAATCTGCTGTTTCTTGCTCAATAAATTCTATTTGATTAAATGAGCGTTCAGAAATAAGAACAACCTGCTCTCCCAACGTACCAAGCTGCATTGCCCTTTCCAAATCTCTTAAAGAAATCACATTATTTACAAAATCTTCAGCAAAAGAAAAGTATGAATCATCGGCACGATAGCCAATCATAACATCAACATTTTCGGTATCAGGCATAAATCTTGAAAGAATAAGCTCTCTTGCACTGTTACCAACAGGAGATGTAATATCAAACTTCCTGTTTTCAAGCA
>JAQXRN010000126.1 GCA_029218545.1 Bacillota bacterium
TTCATTTATTTCAGATGTGAACTTTTCATTTAATATTTCCAAATTCTCAATATTATTCTTAAGAATTACGCAGAATTCATCACCACCAATGCGATAGCATTTGCCATACGGTCCGTATACTTTTTTTAAAGTGGTTGCAACACTCCTTAAGCACACATCTCCTACGTAATGACCATAGGTATCGTTTACTTGTTTAAATTTATCTACATCAAATAGCATAATCATAGCATGGGAGCCGATTTTTGTAATTCCCCATTCGTAGCACTTTCGGTTAAGTAATCCCGTGATTGCATCGATTTGAATAATAATTTTGTAATAGCGTATGTAAAAAAGTAGATTTCCCATTGCAATGCATAAATACGCAATTCTAATTCCATTAGAAACGAATAAAAACAGAATTCCAATGGCAATGATCAGAAGTGTAAGTATTAAAACTATATCAATGTTAATCTGATATTTTTTACCTTTAAGTATTATCCCCAAAAAGCCATAAGCAATGGAAAGTACAAAAGCTATCACATAGATTGGAAACAATACTTCTCGATGATATATGTTTGATGCATCAACACTAAATATCCAACCAAAATTAACTGCTATTATCTCAAAAATCGCGTGCATCACTGTCAAACCAATTGCAACTTTAGGTTTAATTACTTCACCGTATGCAACGGCAACGGCAACCCCTATAGCCGGAGCCATACTAAGTTCAACCAACTTCGCAGCTTTATGCAATAATATCAGAGAAGCAGGTCCTCCATCTGTCAATACTCCTACACATTCTCCCAAGGCAGAAACACCAATAATCACACAGGCAATAATTGCCTTAGTTTTTGTTTCCCTGGTAATAAGGCGGTTTATGGAAATGTCGGCAACGGTTATGGTAAGAGAAAGAAGCGCAATCAATATTATTGATGAATACAAATCAATCATTACAATTACCTCCTTTATTCTTATATAACATAGCATCAGCCGCCTCAATAACATTCTGAATATGTTCAGACGCCGTATCGTAAAATGCATATCCCAAAGTAACTCCAGGCATTCTGCCATCACTCTCTTGAACATCTTTGATTTCACGGTAAAACGCCTCGTTAATCTCATTCAAATTTTCAATTCCATCCGTTAGTATTACAGTGAATTCATCTCCTCCTGTTCGATAGCATGTTCCATGTGGTTCATATACTTTTTGAAGAGCTTTTGCCACGTTCTGAAGGCATATGTCCCCCACGGAATGTCCATATGTGTCATTTACTATCTTAAACTTGTCAACATCAAAAAAGATAACAGCAGAATCATGTTCAATATTTGAAATATTAACGTCGTAGCACCTTCTGTTAAGTAGCCCAGTAACAGCATCCACCTGAAGCATGCCCTTGTTATATCTAAGATAAAACATCAGGTTAACAATAGAAATACACAGATAATCAACTCTTATACCTGAAAAAACAAACTGAATTCCGATGCCAACGGCAAGCATACAGAATGATAAAACCATTACAATATCCGTTCTTACCTGATATCCCCTGCCACCTCGCACAATGCAGTAAAAACCGTAAAAAGTGGAAGATAGGAAAGCCAACACATAGATAAAGTATAATTCCTCTCGATAATAAAGGTTATGATTGTCAATAATGAATACCCACCCATAATGTGATGCTATTACTTCAAAAGCTGCTTGAGACATATATACAGCAATGGCGACCTTTGAACATTTCGCATCTCCAAAAGCCATTCCAACAGTTAAACCGATAAAAGGCGCACAGCTAAATTCCATAACCTTTGCGATTTTGTGCAGCAAAAGGAAAGCTTCCGGTGCTCCATTGGTAAGTACACCTATGCATTCCCCTAGAGCAGCTACCAGAATAACTGAACATGCAATTATGGTCTTGTTTTTTATATTTTTCTCAATAAGCTGATTTGTAACAGCATCAGCAACAGTGATAATCAATATCATCGCTGTAATTAAACTTGCTGCAGTATATAAATTAAACATTCTATTTCCTCCTACTTGTGTGTATAAGAAAAATTCTTTTAAATTATACACCCTACCCCGTCACAAGCATATCACAATATGACGATTTTTCGCACATTATGCTTATTTTAAAAGCAGGTGGAAACTCCACCTGCCTAAATTAGTTCTCCCATATTAATGATTACACCTTTTCCAGAGTAATCCACATGTTTCTTCTGCCCAGCTGTATTGAGACATATATTCTCCTCGAAACTCAGGACTGCCTTTTTGCAAATATTCATAGTAATCGCAGTCCATCTTCTCTATATCCAGAGAATAGCTGAAATTGCTCTGTACAACTACATCATCTATTCCTGCCGAGCTTAGCGTCTTTCTAAGATCAAGAAAGAGCTGACGGATATAGTTTTGAATTTTTGCCTCCTCGCTGTTTTCAGGCCACAGTCTTGCACTGATTTCTTTGGCAGATACCCCCGCTCCTTTTCTGTCTATGAGGAATGCAAACAGTTCCTTTGTCTTGGTTCGTTTAAAGGCAATCCTTTCTCCATTAACATAGACTTCAAAATTGCCAAAACATTTTACTGTCAGAGGTTTTTCCTTAGCCTTAACTCCTTTGATATGGTCGATTTCCTCCTGAACATCTTTGGTAGATACAGGCTTCATCAAATACCCTGAAACTCGAAGCTTTATGGCCGATACGGCATACTGTTCATAACCTGTACAGAATACAATCTTACAATCCGGATATATTTCCATTATCTTCTGGGCAAGAGCAAGTCCTCCCATTCCGCGCATTTCAATATCAAGAAATGCAACTTCCACAGGATTGTTCTCAAGCCATTTTAACGTTTCGCCGCATGAAGTAAATTCTGCAACAGAGGTAATATCAGGTGATGCCTTTATAGCCTTTGATAAGGCATAAAGCATCAAAGGTTCATCATCTACTGCAATAGCTCTCATCCTCTAGCCTCCTTTGGAATAGATATTGTAACCTTCGTACCAGTCCCAGGTTTGCTTTCTACGATCAATGTTCCGCCGCACATTGCTTCAACACGACCGCGAATGTTCCTGAGACCCACATGTTCTCTTTCATCAACCAAAACAGATGTATTAAAGCCTGCACCATTATCTGAAACTTCAACACAGTAATCTGACTCCGTCTCATAGGAAGACACTGTCACCATCCCACCCTTTGTAAGTTTCATCAGTCCATGCTTAATGGAATTTTCCACCAAGGGTTGCACTGACAAGGCAGGGATAAGAAAATCACTGCTTTTTAAGTCGAATTTGATTTTCATATCAGGAAAGCGCACCTGCTCAATGCTCACATAATATCTTGTATGCTCAATCTCTTTAGATAAAAGTATCGGTGCATAATTGTCAAGTTCACTGAAATTACCGCGAAGATAATGCGCAAAATTATGTACAAGCTTTGCTGCCTCTTCAGGCTGAATTTCGCATAGTTGTTCGATACTCCCCAGTGTGTTGTAGATAAAATGCGGCTTAATCTGGCTAATCATAGTGGAAATACGACTTTCTGTAAGTTGTCTTTCCTGCTCTACATAATGGAACATCATATTTATTCCTGTTAATATAATATATACCAGCATTGCCATTAGTGTAAACAATAATCCCGATGATGTTTTTATAATATAAAAGGTAAGAATATCAGCTAATACACCAATTATTAAGATTAGATACCCTATGTACCCTTTTTTTGCCAACACATCGCCATGGATGCAATTATTTTTAGCTCTGTCATAGAATACGTTTGCCAGTACCAGCACGGCACCTGCGCCAATCAATGCATGAGTAACAACAATAGTTTCTCTAAAATCCACTCCACAAAAAAGTTGAAGCACGAGTTGAACAATACATAATACTGATGCTGCTATACAATAACAGTCCAGTATGAAACGGCTTTTTTTGTTGAAACGCTTTTCCATGGACTTAATCAGCGGAATTATGCCGATCATCATCATAGAAAGTGAAATATAAAACATGAGCACCGGTTTATCGGGTGCCAAAAAAGGAGTAAATCTTGTGTCTGTCAGACGCCATACTCCCAACATGGCAGAAAACAGTCCCAGTGCAGCCAGACCCTCATCATCTCTCTCATTAAAACGTTTATACAAGGCAATAATAACAAATGCCATGCCCACACAAATAGTTAAAGCACTTAAAATAAGCTGGGGCCAATCTTTCTTTAGGCGATTCATAAATATATCAAGTCTTGAGCCTATTAAAAACTCCACATGCCGATTTCGAAAGCTCTCGTAAGCAGGAATTATCTTTACACATATTTCTTTACCTGCGTCCTCACGATATACAGGAATCATAGACCAATTGCTACCTATTGTTTTTATAAAAGAAATTCCAGAAGGTTTCATGCTGTAGATAAGCTGATTGTCTACATAAACCTCTGCATATTGATGCACAGTGTAAAAGGCAAGGTAGGTGTCTTTTCCCATGGTCTCACTTACATTAAATGTATATTCTTTTATTATTCCTATTGGAGCATCTTCCGATTCAGCCTCAAGGTAGTTATAATCTTCAACAACTGCAACGTCAGCAACATCACGGTTGATGTGCTCACTAATATTTTGCGCCCCGCCTATATATGCCAAAAAAGCAATTATGAAAATTCCTGAAATAACAGGCAAAACAATTGATATTTTTGAAAGTTTTGTTGTTATATGTTTTTTACAAAAATAACTCATTTCATTACCTGCTTTCGACTTCCTTCATAGCCTTCTTATTCGTATACATCTTCTTGTCTGCTTTTTTAAATACTTCTTCAAAAGTTTCTCCATCTTCCGGATGCAAACAGATTCCATGTGCTATGGAGCAAGCTATATGCTGAGTTCTACATTCAAACTCTATAAATAAATTGTCATTTATCCTTTCTTCGATATCCTGACGACTTACAAAATCGTCTTTTTCTAAAATTACAACAAACTCGTCTCCACCTATTCGGTAGATTGACTTTCCACGGAAAATACTGCAGATTTTTTTGCCTGCAGCTTTTATCAACTCGTCTCCCACCTCGTGTCCGTAGATATCATTAACCTTTTTCAGATTGTTGATATCAAGTACTATCAGCGCATATTCAGATTCTTCTGTTATTTCCTTTGAATCTAATTGAGAAATATGGTTTATGTATGAGGTCTTATTTCCCACACCGGTAAGCGCATCTCTAAAAGCAATCTGGCTAAGTTCTTCCATGTTTTTCTTTGTAATATCAGCCATCTTGATTATGCTGTCAGTTAATCGCTTTACCTCATCCTTTGTGTCACATGTGACTGAGATATCCCACTCGCCACTTGCAATTTTTTCACTGGCATCTGTCAGTGCCTTTAATGGACTGATTATTTTTCTGGTAATGACAAAAGAAATAACAATCATTATCAGAACCATTATGTTCATTAAGAACAGTGAACCCTTAAACATATTGTTTCTATAAGCATATACTTCATATTCAGGTGCATAAACAAGCAGCTTCATATTATTTCTAATTGTACGATATGCTATCTTGCAATCAATATTATTAACGCTTAAGGATTTGAGCTTATCTGTAGAATCCTCTTCTTCCATTAACTCGTAGATGTTCTCCGGAACTGTTCTTTTGTGAACATTTAGTGCATCTTTATCATCAGCCATGACAGGATTATGGTAATAGGCAGTCTTATCTTCCATGGAAATCAGTCTGGCATCACCAGTATGATACAGAGACATATCCTGCGCTATTTCAACAAATTGTTTAAAAGCAACATCCATTCCAATAATACCGATAAGCTGTCCGTCATAATACATGGGTACAGAATATGATATCATATACAAGTTGATATTCTTGTTTAAATAAGGTAGCATCCAGACAGCTTTTCCTGAATTAACCGGTTCATAGTACCATCCCACATGCTCATTATCAGAGCTATCGTATTTTAGAATATCTGTATTTTTTACCTTGTTAAATCCTGAATTAAGATTATCTCTTCTCCAAAAAAATCCCCCATTACCATCTCCATAGAGTTTAGGATTAAAGCGAAAATAAACCGTGATGGCACCATCTGTGTTTTCGGCAATATTGACAGCAAGGTTCTCAACATCTTTTGAATAATTATCTAAAAACAATTTACCGCTTTTGACCGCACTCTTCTCCAGAAGTTCTTGAGAATACTCATGAATTATGTCCACAGATTGCTCCACAAGTTTAAGCTGGGAATCGAGCCTCAAGGCCTGTTTATTGCATGCCTCATTCATCATAATCTCAGCATCTTCATCTGAAACCGTCTCAACCACATACATACTGTAAGATCCAAGAAGAAGTGCCATAATAACCAGCCCTGCCGTAATAAGCGTTATTATCTTTGTTTGTATTGATTTCAATTCGTTACCTCAACAATTGCTTTTCTCTCTTATCTATTCAAAAAACTATCTAAAGCTGAAAGGAACTCATCAGCTCTAATAGGTTTTGCAATATGTCCATTCATTCCTACTTTAATTACATCAACCTCAATAGTTCCCTGCAGCAGATCTACAATATAGCTGTATAGCATTCTTATAAGTTCAGAAAGAATTTGGTTCTTGGCAGCTGCAGCACGAAGCTCCTTTTGGCTCTTTATTTTGAATGCTAAATTTATTAAAATATATCATATTTTATCATTATAATACAAGTGTTACTGAAAGCAAAAAAATATTGCCAAAGTCTGAAAATACCATTATTATTAAGGTAAGACATAATAAGTTTATCCGTTTAATTTGCTAAAGAGGAAGTCCGTATGAATATTCAATTCCAGATATGTGGCTTATGCATATTGCTTATGATGATTATCTTCTACAAAAGCCACAAAAATCTCCATTTATATAAAGAAACGGTATTCTTCGCTGTGCTTTGTATAATGACCGTAAGCTTAATATGCGATATTACTTCCGTGGTGGCCATTCATTTCCGAGCATCAATTCCAACTACTCTTGTTCATTTTATATGTAAGACTTATGTCATTATGTTGATTTGTGGAGTATGGTCGGCTCTTATCTACATTATTTCAGATTTTATAGCTCCAAAGAGGCACAAGAAGATTACATTTAGATCAGCTCTCGTGGTAGCACTGCAGGCTCTCATTGTCTATTGTCTTCCAATACATGTCTTTGCTGAGGGAAGCCAAGTATACACATATGGTCCTGCCATATTTACTGTATATTTTTTTGCAGTAGCTTACATGATCACAACACTGGTTATAACTTTTATCTATCGCAAGAAAATCAATCCTAGGCGAAAATTTGCCATCCTTGTCTGGATGTCAATCTGGATGCTAAGTGCTGTAATACAGTTCTTCAATAATGAACTTCTCTTGGTTGGGTTTGCAAGTTCATTAGGAGTACTAATCCTGTTTGTAGTCATGGAAAATCCCGAAGGCAATATGGAACGGCAGTTGGGATGCTTCAATTCATATGCTCTCACCGAATATCTGAATCAAAAGTATTATGACTGCACTCCTTTCAGCCTTATTCAACTGTCCTTTGACAGCGAAAAATATCTTGAGGATCACGACATTAACATCAATGCCTCAATGATGAGTCTTCTGAGTATTTGTGGCAACAAGGTGTTGGTTTTTAAAAATGTAAATAATGGTCTTATTCTTATAAGTGATTCTAATAATGAACTTGAAAGCATCAAAAAAAGATTCTTATTGGAGTATTCAGGTTCCGAATGCTTTCAGAAAGAAGCCTTTATGGTTTTAGTACCTCGAGCAGATATATTTACCAATTCTGAGGAGCTTTTCCAGTTCCTTGTGTTTGTAAAGACAAAGCATCGCAAAGAGAAAATCCAATGTATTACCACCAATGAACAAATGGCTGATCAGTTTAAGCACCAGTTTATAATAGAAAGGGAAATTGCCCTCGCTTTGCAGGAAGACCGCGTAGAAGTGTTCTTACAACCTATATTCTCAACAAGAGAAGGCAACTTTACCTCTGCCGAAGCCCTGGTGAGAATCCGTAAGACAGATGGTCAGTATATTCCTCCTGGTCTTTTTATTCCTGTGGCTGAAGATAACGGACAGATTCTGGAACTGGGAGATCGTGTATTTGAAAAGGTATGCAGGTTTCTTAAAAATACAGATGCGTTACAGCTTGGAATACGGTACATAGAAATCAACCTTTCAGTGGTGCAATGCGAAAGAGAAGACCTTCATGAACGGCTTATTTCCATTACTGAACGTTTCCACATAGACCCCAAATATATCAACCTTGAAATAACGGAAACTGCCTCAATAATGGCTCGTGAGATTCTTCTTGAGAATATGAAAAAACTTATTACCTATGGTTTTACCTTCTCACTTGATGACTTTGGAAAGGGTCAGTCCAACCTGATGTATGTAGTGGACATGCCAGTTTCCATAATCAAGTTGGATTACGATATGTCCAAGGCATATTTCAATACGCAAAAAGCAAAGCAGGTTCTTAAAGCAGTCGTAAACATGTCTCACAGCATGGGATTGCAAGTTGTTGCTGAGGGAATTGAGACATTCCAAGAAATTGAACAGATTACAAATGAAGGCATTGATTATATACAAGGCTTCTATTATTCAAGACCACTTCCTATGGAAGAATTCCTAAGCTTTATTGAAAAAGCTTAAGCAGTATTATCTTAAATACAAAACGCCTAAGGAATCAGACTTTGGTTAAGCATGTCTGTCCCTTAGGCGTTTTATATATGGCTTTAAAATGTTTTAATTTCGATTTCGCCAATTCCCCCGCTTATTTCAATCATATTGCTTCCTGTACCGGTTCTGGAATCATCGGAAAGCTTTCTTCCATTAAGGACAACGGTGCCGATTCCTTTGTCGATATCAAAGGTGTATTCCTCTTCACCGCCTGCCAGGCTTAAATTTAATTCACCTATGCCTGTATCAATCTTACTGCTTCCTGTAATCTCAGCTTTAATCTCACTTTCGCCGATGCCAAGGTCCAAATCAAGATTATTGATTTTGCCTGAAGCAATATTCAGTTCTCCAACTCCGCCATTGATCTTTGCATAGTCAGTTGCAATCAAGCCATCAATGTATGTTTCACCAACTCCCAGATCAATTTCGACGTATTTCAATTCGCTCTTGTCCTGCGGGATATATATTACCAGCTGGCTGTGCTTCTTTGAGTTGAATGTCCAGTTTGATTTGCCCTTTTCTTCTATGGTTATATTGCCGTTCTCATTGACATAATCAATTTTTTTGTTGTTAGTCAAAACCTTAAAGCTGTCCCCGGTTTCAATCCTGAGTTCAGATGTGCTCAAGTCAATGTCCAGAGAAGAGATGTCTCCGACATCATCTGCTATTACCTTCAGGTCATCATAGATTCTGTTATCATCTGCATCTATTGCACCAACTGCATTTAGGACTCCCCAGCCTGCGCTTAATATTGCCGCAAAAATGGTTATTGACAGAAAAACAGCAAATGCTACTGCGCAATATTTTATTATTTTCTGCATCTGTGTCATTTTATTTCTACACCTCCAAACATACATGTTGCATTGATGTAGATAACATGTGCATCATTATCAGCACTATTCTTTTTATTATTAGATACCCCTCCGAAAATGGAATTTGATTTGATTTTTACTTTGTATCCCTTAGGCACGAAAATGTCAATGCCCCCAAAGATGCTTGTTGCATTGATTACAACATCATCTTCGATAATAGCATCGCTAATATCCATTTTTAGACTACCGAAAACTGCATTTAAATTTGCCCCCTTAAAGTTTTCGCCGTCAAAGTTTATGTCCTGCCCTGAAAATGTTGCTGCAAAGTCATTGTCAGAACCCATGTTTTTGTTCAGGCTTGTAATCTTTTCACTTACCTCTTTATTAAAAACATCCTTAAAGATCATTGAAATTCCGATTCCAACTATAATAATAGGCAGTAGAAGCTTCCATATTATAGCGAAATCGAACAGTCCCCTGCATGCAAGGAAAAGCAATATTCCCACAATCAGAGAAATAATATTTCCTGTCTTTGGTCCCTCATTTGTTATTCCGATGATGCTTGGAATGATTATGAACAATGTCCACCAGCCATCAAAGAAAATATGTATGCGGAATAAATTGAAAATATTCCCTGCAAGAGCCAGACCTATTACTATTAAAATTATGCCCCAAATAATATTACGTCTTTCTTTCATTCTATAAGTCCCCTTTCATTTTTAATCTGATTTTAGTAGCATTATCCAGCACTTCTTTATCAATAGTGCCCCTGTTGATTTCAAAGAGCAGCATGGAAATATACTGTTCTCCGAGAAGTCTGTCAATTTCTTCATCAGAGAAGCTGCAGGTGTCATTGGCAACAAGATTCGCAATGCCGTTAACATACAGCCACATCTTGAGGTGGAAATCCTTGGCATCCTCTTCAGATAAGCCTGTCTGATTCCTGATGGTTTCATATATTTCTTTAGATGGTCCTGTTATATCCATAAAGGCATAGGCCTTTTCGTGCATCTCACTGCTGAAAAG
>JAQXRN010000127.1 GCA_029218545.1 Bacillota bacterium
CGGTAGTTACTGTGCTTTCCGGCATGAATACAATGGAAATGCTGGAAGAAAATATTAGGATTGCATACGAAGCAAAACCCAATGAACTAACATAAGATGATTTTTCGATGTATGAACGGGTATGTAAAATAATTCTTGGCAATGGAACTGTTCCATGTACTGGCTGCGGTTACTGTATGCCATGCCCTAAGGAAGTAGATTCTAAATATAGACCCAGGTAAACTTTTATGTCTTTTTGTGGACATAAAAGCCATAATTTGATATTATGATATTTAGTATTTTTTTATTATAATGCGGGGTGCATTATAATATGATTAAAAGAAAAAATGGATTCACTATTGCGGAACTTCTTATTGTTGTTGCAATAATCGGAGTTCTTGTGACCGTTGCAATTCTGGTTTTTAATGGACAATTAGAAAAAAGTAGAGAATCAACTGACTTGGCAAATGTAAGAAGTGCATATGCTGAGTTAATTGCAGCTATAAATTTAGATGATATCAAAGTGGATTCTGGGAGTTTACTTATGTATCGTTCTGATGAGAATGGTAAAGCTGTTTATGGTGTAAACATCCCATTAAAGCAAAAGAAAAATGATTGGCAGAGAGGAAAAGAGGGCTTAGAATTAGGTGGTGTAAAATCATCTGATTCATTGCATTGGATTGGCGAACCAAAAAAGAATGGTCATTGTACTATAGAAGTTACAGATGGACAATTGACCATAATTTGGAGTGGATTATACCATGATTATTTTGCGACGTTGGCAGATGCTGTTTATAACAATAAAAATCATGGATATAAAAACAATAACAGCAGCAATGTTTTGAATTCAACTTATGGCTCTGCAAATTCTACTTTTAAGAATATAATTGATGCCCTTAAAGATGCAGGGCTTGATGATGTAAAGACTTGGGCAGCTGTTCGAAATCCTAAAGACAAGACTAACGATGGTAAAACAAATGCTCAAAATTATAATTATTTAATTTCGACCTTTTCTATTATAGATAATAGCCTTAGGGGTCAAAAAGTCCCTGTAATGTACATAGATAAAGGAGGAAATTATTCTGTCGGATATGCAACGGTAAAAAAGGCACCTGATGGTAATTATAATGTAATTACTGTAGGACAAGATGGAACTTACGCCGCACCGGGAGAAAAAAATAATTATAATGAAAATTTCGAGTCATCAGGTTTAGTATCTGATGCAGTATCATATTCCAACAATAGATATGCAGCAGAAGCCGCATATAGAAAGCTTGCAGAAGAATATTCCAAGAAAAATTGATACTTAAACTGTCTAGTAATCAATAAGAGAACAGTTAAATTATTGAAAAGGAAAGCAAATATTATGAGAAAAAAGAGTAAGGGATTTACACTTGCAGAGCTATTAATTGTAGTAGCAATAATTGCAGTTCTTGTAGCTGTGGCAATTCCTGTTTTTAGTGGTCAGCTAGAAAAGAGCAGGGAGGCTACAGATTTAGCCAATGTTCGTTCAGCATACGCAGAGATGATGGCATGTGTGAATACAGATGAATACAATCCTAGTAAGGAATATCGTGTTGACTTAAAACAAACAAAAACCGGATGGCAGAGCTTCAAGGATTCTACGGACAATCCGATCTATGAGATTTTTGACAAAATAGAGGGAACCCCTGCAAAAGGCGGCTATGCAACATTGCATTATAATAAACCTGATGAAGGGCAGTTATTATTGAAGTTTAATGGAGGACACTTTCAGGCAGCTGTTCCTGCACGTTCGGAGGATATTAGAAATGCTTTAAAAAATTTATTTGCCAATTCTCCTAATAAAATGACAGGAATTACAAGCTGGGATTCTACATATAAAGGTCATGAAGGAATAAATGGGATTAAAGACAAAATCAAAGATTTTGGAGACGTGAAAGCATGGACTATTATTAATTCTAAGGCAAAGAAAGAAGATGACAGATTCCCATATGGTGACAATGCTAAATTGAATCAAAACACAAATTCAGACTACTTTGACGAATCGCAAAAGGATTTATATTATCTCTGGACTGGAGTCGATATTAGCCAGAGCTCAATGGTAGGTAAGGAAGTTCCTGTAATGGTATGCTATACAGACGATGAAGGGCAAACTGTATATACTGTTTCTGACATCAAGGTTACAAATGGTAATGATGCATCATATAATGTTATTTCTGGAAAAAATCCAAGACCTAGTGGAGCAGGGTATGATATTAATAACCATTTAAGCAACAATAGGCAAGATTTCTCGACAAACTACGATGAAGCTTATGCGGAATACCAAAAGAGATTAGATGCGATGAATTAATAAAAATCGATTTAATATATTTAAAGGAATTGTGCAAGGAGGTTAAAGAATGCAAAAAAAGAATAGTGGATTTACTCTTGCAGAGCTATTAATTGTAGTAGCAATAATTGCAGTTCTTGTAGCCGTTGCAATTCCTGTTTTCAACGGTCAACTGGAAAAGAGCAGGGAGGCTACAGATTTAGCCAATGTTCGTTCAGCATACGCAGAAGTTATGGCTGAAGTTATATCGGGAAACACGAATGCCACAGCAAATGTTAAATTGAAGCAACAAAAAGATGACTGGCAGTCAAAAGATCCTATTTCTTTGGGTGAGATTACCCATTCAAAAGCAGATGGCGACACTGACAACTGGAAAGGTGTTCCAGGTGCAGGCGGAAGTTGCATAATTAGCTACAATACAACGCTAAAAAGTGAAAAAGAGATAGGGATAGTATTTGTATGGAGCGGCGGAGTTACATCAAGCATGCCTACATACTCAAATAGTCTTGCAAGTGGTCTTAAGGACCTATTATCTAAGAATATTGAGCAAAGTTTTCTTGTTGCAAATTCAACATACACAGGAAGCCACAAAATAATTGATGAAATGAAAAAATATTTGGAAGACAATAACAGTTCTGTGAAGACATGGGCTATTATTTCAAATGGAGGGTATAATGACTATAAGAACCCGGATGAAGTAAATTATCTTTTTTCAGAAGTAGATATATCAAAAACTGATGAATGGAGTGCAGGAGATAAAATCCCTGCCATTATGCAAAAAAAGGATGGCACATACGAAGTTGGCATGTG
>JAQXRN010000128.1 GCA_029218545.1 Bacillota bacterium
GTCGGATGTTGCTGCGATAGCTTCTCTGTTAATTGCAAGTGCTAAAGCTTTTCTTACATTGATATCCTGGAAGATACCCTTATCAGTGTTTAGTTCGAAGTAGTCTAAAGTAGGATATGAAGAATCAACGATTTCAACGCCTTCCATGCCTTCAAGTTCTTTATACATTTCACTTGAAAGACCTCCTAAGAAGTGAACAGTACCATTCTTGAATTCTTCTGTCTGAGTGAATTCTTCAACGTTAAATCTGATGCTTACGTTCTTGATCTTCATAGCGCCGTGGTTTTCAGCTAATGGGTTGTTGCATGTCCAACCTTCATTTGCAACCAGCTTAACTTCTGAACCAGATACATATTCTTCAATTGCATATGGTCCATATGGATGAGAATCCCACATTAATTCTTCATCTGTCATTTCATCTAATTCATCTTTGTCGATTACTACCAGGAATCCACTTGTTAAGTAGTATTCTAGTTCTGATCTGTAAGAACTGAAGTGTAATGTAACAGTTCTTCCGTCAACATCCATCTTCTCGATGTTACTGTAACCGCTGTTGTATGGGCTTATTTCCTGTCCATGAAGAATGGATGCAACTACGTCTTCAGGTTCTACTGTTTCTCCTGTTGAATACTTCATTCCTTCAGGAACATCAAAAGTAGCAGTTTTTCCATCCTCGCTTACCTTCCAGTTTGTACATACATAGTCTACCATTTTGCCTTGATCAGGGTCCCACTGGAACAGTGGTGCTGCAACCATGCTTGTGAATCCTGAAGTACTGTCTAACTGATAGCAGTCAATGCCGTACCACTCGTCATCAATTGCAACAAAAGTATCCTTGTCATCGGAACCTCCGCCACAAGCGGCCATGGTAAATACCATTGCGAAGATTAATCCTAATACTAATAATTTCTTTTTCATCTTCGTTTCTCCTTTTCAAAGATTAATGTTTAAGTTAAAACTTATTTTCGAGTTTAGTATCTCGATTTATTCCATATCCAGAGGATGGAAGCAGGCTACCATGTGGTCTGATGTAACCATTCTATTCTCTGGCATTGTGGATCTACATTCATCTGTGGCATATGCACATCTGTCACAGAATCTGCACCCTTCACCTATTTTGATAAGACTTCCCGGGTCTCCCTTCAGGAGTTCTTTTTTTCTGTCGCGCAGCTTAGGGTCAAGCACCGGTGCTGCATCAAGAAGGCCTTTAGTGTAAGGATGTCTTGCATTGTTTGCAATTTCTTCAGTTGGTCCGAATTCTACGAGACGACCAAGATACATAACTGCAATCTTATCACTTATATACTTAATTACATTTAAATCATGTGTAATTACCAGATAAGTCAATCCCATTTCTTCCTGAAGATCCAAAAGCAGATTCAGAATCTGAGCCTGAACTGAAATATCAAGGGCACTTGTCGGTTCATCCAAAATCATAATCTTCGGATTCAGTGCCAAGGCTCTTGCAATGGCTATTCTCTGGAGCTGTCCACCGGATAGCTGATGCGGATAGCTGTTCAGATAACGTCTGTCCATCTTTACCA
Source organism: Bacillota bacterium (assembly GCA_029218545.1). Lineage (GTDB taxonomy): Bacteria > Bacillota > Clostridia > Peptostreptococcales > Anaerovoracaceae > Fimisoma. The sequence continues at coordinate 1,545 of JAQXRN010000128.1, forward strand.
TATCAAGAACTTCTCCGGCCTTTTTCTTGGCCTCAGCCTTTGTAACTCCATGTATAATCATAGGCCTCATAATAGATGCCTCTACCGTCTGTCTTGGGTTCAGATTAGAAGCCGGATCCTGGAAAACTACTGCAACCTCGCTGCGAAGTTTTTTAAGTTCCTTGCCATGCAGCCTGGAAGGATCCTTTCCATTGATTGTCATGCTGCCACCTGTTTTCGGTGTCAGATTGAGTAACACTCTGGCAAGTGTTGTTTTGCCGCTGCCGGACTCGCCTACAAGGCCTACAATTTCGCCCTTGTTTATGGTGAAAGAAATATCATCCACTGCCTTTGCATATGTTTTTTTAGTCTTAATCAGACCCTTTGATATGGTGAAGTACTTCTTCAGTCCATCAAGCTTAATAATTTCTTGCTGTTCCATTTAGAAGTCCTCCTTTCCTATCATATGACAGCGGCAGAAATGACTGCCACTTATATTAGTAGCTTCAGGTGTTTCATTAAAGCAGATTTCCTTAGCATAAGGGCATCTGTTTGCAAATCTGCAGCCTGGTTTCTTTTCAGTAATACGCGGAACGGTTCCTTCTATTGTCTGAAGTCTTCCGTCTTTCTTTGTTCCGCTTGGCAATGCCTGCATCAAAAGCTTTGTATAAGGATGAACAGGGTTTTCAAATATTTCGAACACATCGCCTGATTCAACCATTTCACCGGCATACATGATGCCGATTTTATCTGCAATTTCTGCAACAAGTCCGAAATTGTGAGTAATAAGCATAATTGCTGTATTAAACTGTTCCCTAAGCTGTTTTAGTATCTCAAGTATCTGTGCTTCGATAGTAACATCGAGAGCTGTTGTCGGTTCATCGGCAATGAGAAGCTCAGGATTACGTGACAGCATCATAGCAATCATTACACGCTGTCTCATACCGCCTGATAGTTCATGAGGGAAGCTTTTTGTACGCTCTTCTGCGTCAGGCATCTTAACATCCTTAAACAATTTTAAAACTCTGTTCCATGCCTCAGTCTTATCTACCTTATCAAGAAGAATAGCTTCGGCAGTCTGTGAGCCTACTGTATATACAGGATTCAGGGAATCAAGCGGGTTCTGGAATATCATGCCGATTTCTTTGCCCCTAATTGCTTCCATTTCTTTTTGGCTGCTCTCTCTAATGTTCTTACCTTTGAAAATAATCTCACCTGTAATAATCTCGTTGCCTCCCGGCAGAAGATTCATAATGCTGTGAGCTACAGTGGATTTACCGCAGCCGGATTCTCCTACTATTGCAAACACTTCACCCTTGTTTATTACACAGTTTATATCGTTTACTGCGGAAAGATATCCATCTTTAACCTTGTAGTCAATGGATAAATGATTAAGTCTTAATAATTCCTCACTCATTGTTTCTCCCCCCCTTTACTGCGATTTCATATGTGGATCCAGAAGGTCTCTTAAACCTTCACCCAGGAGGTTGAATCCAAATGTTGTATATACAAGAGCAAGACCAGGGTACAAGCTGAGCCATGGTGCTGTTGTGATACTCTTAATTCCGTCTGAGATCGCAAGTCCCCAGTCAGGTGAAGGTGGCTGTGAACCAAGTCCGAGGAAGGATAATGTTGTTGTTGACATGATTGTTCCCGGAAGGTTCAATGAAACAAGTACAATCAGTGAAGGCACTATATTAGGCAGGATATATCTGAACATCAATGCCACATTGGATTCACCGAAAGCTTTTCCTGTTTCTACGAATGCCATATTTCTAAGGGACAAGGTCTTAGCTCTTACAGTTCTTGCATAGCTTGCCCATGCAACAAGAGATATTGCTATGATTGAGTTAGTAAGTCCCTTTCCAAGGATTGTTACTACGGCAAGAGCCAGTATTGTACCGGGGATACACCATGTAACGTCAGTCATAAACAGGAGAACTTTATCAACCCATTTACCAAAATATCCGCACAGCAGTCCAACTACAACGCCTATAGCAAGCTGAAGCGTTCCTCCCAAAAATGCAACCCACAGAGCAGGTCTGGAGCCATAAATTACTCTAGAAAGCACATCTCTTCCAAGCTGATCTGTACCAAA
>JAQXRN010000129.1 GCA_029218545.1 Bacillota bacterium
AGGCGTTGTAAGTAAGAAAATAAAAGAGTTTGCCCAAAAGGTATCAACGGATATATTGGCTGGCGGACTTGTAGAATTCAAAGAAGACGTTGATGCAGCAATTGCAGCTGGTGCAACAGCTGTATCTACTGCTGATGTCGAATTATGGAACTATAGATAGCATTAAGACAGCAATGAATTAGCAATAATTGCAGTACATGGAACATGCAAAGAAAGAGGGGAAACTTTTATGAAAATCAAATTTTGCGGAGCATCAATTGGAGTAACAGGATCTTGCCATTTACTGACAACAGATATGCATCAGATTCTCTTGGATTGCGGTCAATTCCAGGGAGGCAAGGCTATGGAAGAAATGAACAAGGAGCCATTTCCTTTCGACCCTGCGGCTGTAGAAGCAGTTCTTTTGAGCCATGCTCATATTGACCATTGTGGCAGATTGCCGCTTCTTGTTAAGAGAGGATTTAAGGGAAATATCTATTGTTCTGATGCAACTGCAGATTTACTTGAAGTAATGCTTAAGGACAGTGCTCATATTCATGAAATGGATGCTGAGTGGCAGACAAAGAAAAACTTAAGGCAGGGCAAGCAGCCTGTAGAACCACTTTATACAATGGCAGATGCTGAAAACGCATTAAAGCTGGTAAAACCTGTTTTATATGATCAACTGGTAGAGCTCAATCCCGAAATTAAAGTTTGCTTTAATGATGCTGGACATATTCTGGGTTCTGCAGTGATTGAAATTTGGGCTACTGAAGCAGAAAATACTTCAAAGATAGTTTTCTCAGGAGACCTGGGCGTAACCAACAGACCTATATTACGTGACCCTACAAAGATAAAGAAGGCAGACTACGTTATCATGGAAACCACCTATGGTAACAGACTCCATCCAAAAAATTCAACAAGTATTGATGAACTGATAAAGATAACAATCGATACAATAAAGCGCGGAGGAAGTGTTATTATTCCTTCCTTTGCGGTAGGAAGAACTCAGGAACTGATATATCAGTTTAACATGTTCTATGAGCAGCATCCTGAATACCAGAAATATCTTGAAAATGTAAATGTGTACATAGATAGCCCTATGGCTACAACGGCAACAGAAGTGTTTAAGAAAAACGCTCAGGTATTCGACGAGGAAACTAAGGCATATATCTTAAGCGGCGATAATCCTCTTGATTTCAAAAATCTTAAGTTTACAAGAAATACAGCTGATTCCCAGATGCTTAATCAGGATAAGACACCGAAAATTATTATTTCTGCCAGCGGAATGTGCGAAGCGGGACGTATTCGTCACCATCTGAAGCATAATCTGTGGGATAGCAGAAACAGTATTATCTTTGTCGGCTATCAGGCAGAGGGAACTCTTGGAAGACTTCTGGTTGAAGGTGCAACTGAAGTAAAGCTTTTTGGAGAAACTATTTCAGTAGGAGCTCAGATTCATAATCTGGAAGGATTTTCAGGCCATGCAGATCAGAATGGTCTGCTGGATTGGATTGGTGGCTTCCAGGTTAAGCCTAAACAAATTTTCCTTGTTCATGGAGAAACTGAATCCAAAATGGATTTTGCAAAGAAGATATCTGAACAATTCGGATATGATCCTGTAGTTATTATGCAGAATTCAGAGTTTGAACTGGAAACAGGCAAACTGTTAAGCAAGGAAGATGTAATAGCGGATGCTTTAGATGAAGAAGCTGTTGAATCCATTAGAGCAAGAATAGACAGTATAAAGGAAGAAATGGAGAATGTACTTACAAGCACACATGGAGTGCTTGAAGGAAAGATTTCTGCTGAGAAACTAAACCAGATTAACAATATAATTCTTGAGCTGGAGAAGGCATCGGTAAACTTGGGGTCATCCATTACTTCTGAAGACAGAGATACAGTTCCGCTTTCAGAGCAGAGAGGAAACTAAGATGGAAAAGGTTATAGTAATAGGCATTGCAGGAGGTACAGGCTCCGGCAAAAGTACCATGATTAAAAAAATCAAAGAGGAATTCGGCGATGACATTACAATGATCAGCCACGACTTTTACTATAAAAGGCATGTTGGAATGACATATGAGGAACGCGCTCAGCTCAACTACGATCATCCAGATGCTTTTGACACGGATCTGATGATTGAGCATATAAAAGAACTTAAAGAGTGGAAGTCAATCGAAAGACCGGTTTATGACTTTACAATACATAACAGAGTGGACGAAACCGTTGTTGTAAAGCCTGCAAAGGTGGTAATTGTTGAAGGAATACTCATCTTTGAAAACAAAGAATTGCTTGACCTGTTTGATATAAAGGTGTTTATAGACACCGATGCTGATGTCAGAATAATAAGAAGAATCTTAAGAGACGTTAATGAAAGAGGAAGAACTCTTGATTCTGTGGTAACGCAGTACCTAACAACTGTAAAACTGATGCATGAGCAGTTTGTTGAGCCAAGTAAGAAACAGGCAGATATTATTGTGCCTGAAGGCGGTTTCAATGTGGTTGCTTTAGAAATGCTGAATCAGAGAATTTATTCATTGCTAAAATAATAAGCAGGACAGATGAAAGATATAAAGACGAAAGACATAAGGTGAAGAGCCTTTGTCTTTCGTCTTTTTTTGATTATTTTTATTTAAGTCGAAATACATTTAAGTGACGAAATATGACATTTGCATGACTATTTTTGACAAATCCTTTGAAACTATTTGATATTTATTCTTACAAGTGTAAAAGTATCATTAAAGAGGAAAAAATATGAAACGAGGTACATTATGGAAAGAGAATATCAGGCAAGGAAGGCTAAGCCTTTTATACTGCCGGAAACCGTATACAGACAGGCGCTGTGGGCAGTAAAGGATGTAAACAGAATGAAGGATGAGTTAGCAAAGCTTTCAGATGACATCGATACACTTCACAGACCAGGTATCGTGAGGGAATGCGTATCAAAAGGATATTACAGTGACAGCACTGCAAACAAAGCACAGAAGATGGTTATGATAGAAAACAGGCTGGATGCTATAGACAATGCATTACTTCAGATTCCAGAGAAGTATAGAATAGGAATACAGAGAAAGCTCTGCGATGGAGAAAAGTATGGTGAACAGTTTCACTTAAATACATGGAAACGTTGGCAACAGGTATTCATTTATCATGTTGCAAAGAATTTAGGTATTTTTTAAGTATGACTTATTGGAGAGGTGAATGGGGTGTCTAAGTCTAAGTTAGCGGGGCTCATGCTGGTCATTGTGGCTCTGTCTTTAATGGGGTTTTGGGAGTTTTGGGGCAGAGAGAATATTGCATATGATAGGATTCTAGTTCTAAAAGAACCGTTACCGGCTCATTCTTTAATAAAAGAAGAAGACCTTACAAGCAAAAAGGTAGAATATCCATCAAAGAAGGCAATTAAAGCAGAGAATATGAAATCCCTTATTGGAATGGAAACCTGTCAATATGTTGCTGACGATGTTGAACTAAGAATGGAATATTTTACAAATCCAAAATTTGCTACGGATGAAGAATTAGGAAACGGTTCCATGGCATTGTCTTTAGATTGGCTTTTGTCAAACCCTCAAACTCTTGCGAGGGGAGATGAAATAACAGTCTATTCCAATGGAACAAAAATTGGAGAAGCAACGATCGGACATGTAAGGGATAGCAGCAATAATGAAATTGTATTTCAAGGAAGCTCAAGGGAGAATTCCTCCGGCGTTGTCAGTTATATCGAAATTATTTCTGATATAGGAATACTTACTGAAATTGCCAAGATGGCTTCAGAAGGGCAAAAATTTGCTCTTATTGCAGGTTAGGTGAAGAATATGGATCAATATGCTACTTTCAAGGATTTTTACGAACTGTGCAAAGTTATTGAAACAATTTTTGAAAAGGAGTGGAGAGGCGCACAGGAATGGGAAAAGCAGGAGCGTCTCAATAGAGAAAAGAGGGCTATAATAGGGTATGCTGAAGAAACTGAATATTATAGAGATAAAATAAAAAAAACTTTAGAAAATGGCAATTGGCTGAACATAACTTACCCTCCGTGGTATAAAAGCCTTGAAGATGGAATATTTGCAGAGCTATATGGATTATCAGGGTTGACACCATGGGCTTATGATGAGACAGAGGAATACAGAGAATCTTCTTCGGCAAAGCTAATAGGAGATAGATTGTACTGTCTTATTGAAGGCAAGTCTAAGCTACAGCCACAGAGAATATCAGGCAGGAGAAGGGAACAGCTTAAGAGAGCGTTGCTCCTGTCATCGCCTAAGGAACGTCTTGAGTCGGGATTTCATGAGGTGTATCTGCACAATGGCATAAGAATAAGTATTTTTTCCGGAGATAGAACAAAAGAAGATCAGGAAATAATGGTCTTCAGAAAATATGTATTGAGAGAGCTTACCTTTGAAAAAATGGCAGAACTTGGAACAATACCTGCAGAATCTGTTGAACTGTTTAAAACTATGGTAAAACTTGGATTCAATGTCATGTTCGCAGGTGCGGTAAGAACAGGCAAAACTTCCTTTATGCAGTGCTGGCAAAGATACGAGGACAGAACGCTTGAGGGGCTTGCTATCGCTACAGATCCCGAAACACCTTGGCATGAAATTATGCCGGATGCACCAATTATGCAGATTATTGCTGATGGTGATGAACTTGACAAGCTTTCAAAGTCAATTTTGAGAGGTGATAACGATTATGTTCTTTTAGAAGAAATGCGTGATGCAGCAGCTTTTCGACTGGGGTTGAATATTGTGTCACAGGGAACAAGGCACAGCAAAACGACAATTCATGCAGGTAATGCACAGGATATTCCATATAAGATGGCGTCTTCAATCATAGCTGAATATGGAGGGAATCTGAAGGGTCTTGTTTCACAGATATTTAGAAATTGGCATTACATATTTGAGTTCTGTCAGGTCCCTGATAATAGGGGGCAGAAACGTTTAATGTCTATTTCCGAGCTTAGATATGATACTCGAAAGGACAAGGTATCCATACATACCATTTGCAGATATGATGAGGAATACTGTGGATGGTCGTGGAAATATCACATGGGGGAGGATAAGGAGAAAATGGGTAAATTACAGCCGGAAGAATTCAAGAAGATGACAACAATAATAAAGAATCTTGAGAGGAGAAATCCGATAATGGAAAACACTGTCATCTATCCAAGGTATTATAAGAGCCAAGAAGGTGAAAAAGATGTATATTGAGTTATTTTTAACTATAATCTGCCTTTTGGGATTAATACTGTTTTACCGCGAAGAAATGAAAAGCATATGCCTTAATGTAAAAAATAAGATAATATGCTGGCTCATTGGGTTTAAATCAGTGGAAGATACAGACTATATAGAAGCTTCTGAAGCGATGACGGGCAGTATTAATGATGGTATAAGGCGATTATTGGCAATAACATTAGGAATTGGGACGAAAAAAGGTGTGTTTCTTTTTTGGACAGTCACTCTTCTTCCTCCGGCGGTGTTGTATGTCTTGGGCAGAGGTATGCTTTCCGGATGTTTAATGTTTGCTTCAATGCTCTTGTTTAATGCATTGCCTTTAACGCTTATTCTGGTTCATCTGCAAGGTATCAGAGTTAGAAGTTCAAAAGAGGGAAAGATATTATTGGGCGAACTTTTGGATAACTATAAAATTAATTATTATAACATGCAGCAGGCCGTGGAGATAACTGCGTTAACCATTGAAGATGCACCTGTATGCAAGAAGCTTCTTTTTAATTTATCAAAAGGAATTAACAGAACAACAAGAATTGAAGATATCAGAGTGATGCTCGATGATTTTAAATATGCCATTGGGACATCATGGGCTAACATCCTGACTGATAATATGTACTTTGCACTGACTTCAGGAATTAGGGTAGAAGTGGCAATGGAGGACCTTGTATCGACAATATCAAAAGCTGAAGAGGTCGAGGAAAGAGCAAAAAGGGAAAATAACGATTCGGAACTTATTCTGAAGTATCTGGCTCCCTGTTGTTATTTTCTTACTGTTGCTGCGGCTATAAAAATTTTCGGGTTAACATGGAATGAATTTTTGAACTATCAATTCGCAACAACAGCGGGTGTGGGCTGGTTTATGATTATTGTGATAACCTATATCTGCAGCCTGCTTATGAAATTTTTTCTTACTCAAAGGAAGCTGGATATTTAATAAAGGTGGTATTTATGTTTATCGTTATAGCAGCCATATATATAGGAGGCGCTGTTTTTTTCTTCAAAGATGACGTGGTCAAATGTATTAATCCGCAAAGGACAAAGGCTGCCAGAGGAATTATTAGGCAGAAGGAGGCGGATTTGTCCCTTTGGATAATGAAGCATAAAAGCAGTATTATGGATAGGGAATTATATAATAGCAGCGTGGTTTTGAAGAATCTGGCCTTAGTACGACGTGAAACTCCACTTTCAGCCGATTATATGATTGAAAAAATCATGGAGAACAGCACTTCTCTTAAACCTGTATATGGTGAAATGCTGACCTTATACAGGGCTGGAAGAGATGAGGATGCAGCAAAGGTTCTGGCACTAAATATCAATTCAAAGGCTGCAAAGCATTTTTCTATTATTTTATCGAAGCTGGATAAGATGAATCCGGCTGAGCTTGAAGCACAGATGCAGAGCTTTCAGAAATCAATGATTGAAAAAAGAGTTACATATGCAGTTAGAAAGGTGCAAAGAAACAGCGCAATCCTTACGGCCTTTGCCACCGCAACAATCTTTGCACTTCTATTGAATTTTGTAGTAGTTGTTGTTTTCATGCACACACTGCAATCCTTAAACAGCATTTTTATTTAGAAAAGGACATGCAATGAAGAATTTAATCGTTATAATTGGCACAATAATGCTGGGAATTCTGATTTTTAATATGCTCGTTGGGAACAACCCCGAAAGTCTTAAGAATATATCCAGGGAAATGATGTTAAAAACTATCGAAACATATAATTCATTCGAAATCGAGTAAAGGAGGAAGGCAGGGTGTGCTGCCGCAATGTAAAATGAAGAATCTTATTATAATAATCGGAACCATATTGCTAGGTGTACTCATTGTAGACAACCTTATTCTAGGGGATACAAACTCATTAAAGAGTGCTGCTGAAGGCATTATGGAAAAAGGTACAAATACTATTTCATCTGCCATGAATTTTGACAGTATGATGGGTGGCTGATATGAAGGATCTGATTACCACCATTGGTGCATTGATGCTCCTTATGATGTTTGTGATTCAGTTTGCAAATAATCAAGCCATAGCAACGAGGATATTAGCAGCTGACCACTATGCAGATATGTATGAAGGAGGCAGTATTGAAACTATGGAAGAATGCATAGACAAAATAGCATCTTGCTTTGGATGTAAAAGAGAGGATGTATATATGAATGAAAACGAAGCAGAATATATAATAAAGGCTCCCATAAAAAATGTTATTGCCTGTGCAGGTTTTCTGGGAATAGATCAATCGCAAAATGAAGCACAATACACATATATTGGAGAAGTGGGATGAAAAATCTTATAATTACATTGGGAATATTGACGGTTTTTTTGATGTTAAATAGTTTTCAACTTAAATGTATAGAAATAATGAGATAAATACTTGACACTGGAGAATAAAAGTAATAAAATATTTTTTTATAAAAGGGAGTAACTGGCATCAAAAGATGTGATATTTTGCGTCAATACGATTAAAGTTTTTAATCCGCAAGTATCTTAAATAGTAAGACTTTTATCGTATAATATATGGTAAAAGTCTTTTTTTGTTGACTTTTAGCCAGAAAGGAAGGAAAAATGCAATATTATTTAAAATCGAAGGATGAAACTTTAACAGAATTTAAAACCAGCTTTGAAGGTCTTTCATCCCAGGAGGCTGACTTAAGATTGGCATCTAATGGAAAGAATAAACTGGAGGAACCACCAAAGGACACACTACTAAAAAGATTTCTTTCTCAATTTGCTGATCCAATGATTATCATCCTGATAATTGCGGCTACAATTTCAGGAATAACAGCTTTTTATGCAAATGAAAGCTTTGCAGATGTAATTATTATTATGGCTGTAGTAATAATCAATGCTGTTTTGGGCGTATATCAGGAGAGTAAGGCAGAGAAAGCCATAGAAGCTCTCCAGGAAATGGCTGCTGCTACAAGTAAGGTTTACAGAGATGGCAAGATAACAACTGTAAAGAGCGAAGATTTAGTTAAAGGTGATATAGTAGTCCTTGAGGCCGGAGATGCAGTTCCTGCTGATGGTAGAATTATTCAGTGCGCAAGTTTGAAGATTGAAGAAGCGGCACTTACCGGTGAATCTGTGCCTGTAGATAAAACTGAGGATACTTTAGAACTGGGAGACAGCAAGGACATACCGTTAGGCGACCGTAAGAACATGGTATACATGGGAAGTACCGTTGTTTATGGCCGTGGTATGGCGGTTGTATGCGATACAGGCATGGATACTGAGATGGGCAAGATTGCTGACGCATTGGCCCAGGCCAAAGAGGGCAAGACTCCTCTTCAGATTAAGCTCGCACAATTAAGCAAAATATTGACTGTTTTGGTTCTGGCGATATGTGTAGTTATTTTTGGTGTGAGTCTTATGAGAGCTGATAGCTTAAACGGCGCAGTTGTTTTAGATATGTTTATGGTGGCTGTTTCACTGGCAGTAGCTGCTATTCC
>JAQXRN010000130.1 GCA_029218545.1 Bacillota bacterium
GCCTGATTTCTTATATCACTTTCCTTGTGAACAAGAAATTCATTCAGGAAGCGAAGCGTCATCTGCTTCTGGCGTTCTGTCATATATGTTGAGTACTGTCCAAGAATAGAAATGTACGTACGAAGGCTCTTCCAGTCCTGTTCACTTCTTGCAGTCTCAAGTATGCTTCCGAATTCCTCTTCTTTGTTGAACCTGTTCATAAGCCTTATGTTGTGATCAATTGCTTCGTACTTGTATTCTCTAGCAATTTCGCTGCCTGAAGCCAATGCGACCTCAATCTTCTCCTTTGCAACAGGTACAGGTGGTTCTTTTGCGGGGATTTCAGGTAAAGATGTATCTACCCCCAGGTTTATCATGTAGTTTTCAAAGTCTTTAAGCTTATTATATACTCTGCGATAGCGATGTTCCTTTGCCTCGTCAACATTATCAAGCTTGTCTAAAATAACCTGAAAAGCATCGTCTAGGGAGTAGAAGTGTACTACTTCTGCGCCCTCACTGTTTCTGCTGCTTTTAACTCTGAAGTCCGCATAGATAAGAAGCAGAGATTCCACCGAAAGATTTGCAAGCTCAAGATCCCAGGTGGAATGGTTTGCCGCAATGTGTCCTATCATAGGCATCTTAAATCTGTTAAAGCATATATCGGTATAGTAGTAATGCAGGTACGGTATTCTTCGTTCTTCGCTCTTCTTGCACCCGTATTTGCCGATATCATGTCCTGCTGCTGCTCCCGAAATTATTCCTAGGTCAACAGGAATCTTCAAAGCCTCCAGCTGTCTTGCCGCATGCATGGCAACATAATGAACCCCCGCAATGTGGCCCAAAGTGTTATATGGAGTCAGTTCAACACCAATCCTCATAAATTCATATATGTACTGTTCTTTTGAAAAATCGCGCAGTCTCAGATATTCCTTGTTATATCCTTTCTCCTTTATCTCGTCAGCACTGACAAAGTGAAAATCCACGGTAGGATCAAAGGCTGTATTTTGCTCTTCCACCTTAAAAATGCTCTGCATGAGCTGCAGCAGAAAAAGACTCTGTTTTGTTCCTTCTTCAATTTGAGAAAACAGTTCATCTCCGCTGGCTGCAATTTTTTCGGGGAAAAGAATGCGAAGCACGTAATTATATGCATTTTTCAAGTACTGCTTTGGTACTTCCTCAGGTCCCATAAGAGAAAGGACCGGCATCATGCTTTCAACGACCTTATAAACGCTGAATCTGCCATTAAGGCAGGCATCAGCATGGAGGTTTTTTATTGATTCCTCAAAATTGCCTCTCTCAAGTATGCCCTTTATCTCGCTTTCACTCATTTCAATGTGCTTCAAAAAGGATTTTTCTGTAAGATGCTTGATACTTTCTCTGTATAAATTTGCAGCTATGTTCATATTCTGCCTCCGCGTAAAATTTAAAAAAGAGCATTAAAACCCACCAGGTAGGTCTTAATGCTCTGGTTATTATCTAGAATTCTGCATTCTTTGGTGTTCTAGCATATGGAAGAACGTCTCTGATGTTGCTTACGCCGGTAATGTACATGATAATTCTTTCGAATCCAAGGCCATATCCGGCATGCTTTACGCCGCCGTACTTTCTAAGATCCATATACCACCAGTAATCTTCCTCTTTAAGACCCATTTCATCCATTCTGGCCTTGAGAACATCATATCTTTCTTCTCTCTGGCTTCCACCGATGATTTCACCAACGCCCGGTACAAGAAGGTCACATGCTGCAACAGTCTTGTTGTCGTCGTTAAGTCTCATATAGAACGCCTTGATATCCTTCGGATAATCGGTTACGAATATAGGCTTTTTGAAGATTTCTTCAGTAAGATATCTTTCGTGCTCAGTCTGAAGGTCAATACCCCATTCAACAGGATACTGGAATTCCTTGCATGATTTTTTTAGAATTTCAACTGCTTCTGTGTAAGAAACGCGACCGAAATCAGCATTTACAATAGTGTTTAATCTTTCTATTAATCCTTTGTCAACAAAACTGTTGAAGAACTGCATTTCTTCAGGAGCATTTTCAAGCACATATCTGATGATGTACTTAATCATAGCTTCTGCCAGTTCCATATTATCTTTTAAGTCTGCAAACGCAACTTCCGGTTCAATCATCCAGAATTCAGATGCATGTCTTGCAGTATTGGAATTTTCAGCTCTGAATGTAGGCCCGAAGGTATATACCTTTCTAAAAGCTAATGCATAGGTTTCAGCCTCCAGCTGACCGCTTACAGTTAAACTTGCTTCCTTGCCGAAGAAATCCTGGCTATAGTCAACCTTTCCGTCTTCAGTCTTTGGAACGTTGTCCATATCAAGTGTTGTGATTCTGAACATTTCGCCTGCACCTTCACAGTCACTTCCTGTGATAATTGGTGTGTGTACATATACAAAATTCTGTTCCTGGAAAAATTTATGAATCGCATATGCCACCAGAGATCTTACTCTGAATACAGCAGAGAACATATTGGTTCTAGGTCTTAAGTGAGCGATTTCTCTTAAGAATTCCATAGAATGTCTCTTTGGCTGCAGAGGATAATCAGGTGTAGATGCTGCCTCAACTGTAACTTCTGTCGCCTTTATTTCAAAAGGCTGCTTCGCATTTGGAGTAACAACAACCCTGCCTTTAACAGCGAGTGCAGTTGCAACATATGCCTTTGATACTTCTTCAAAATTATCGATAAATTCTTCTTCATATACAACCTGTACGGATTTGAAGAAAGATCCATCATTTAACTCTATAAATCCAAACTTGTT
>JAQXRN010000131.1 GCA_029218545.1 Bacillota bacterium
TCGCCTTTAATTTCCTTAATATTGTCCTTATGTTCCTGCTCCTTAAGTTCTGCCAGCTTTGACATGAGAATCTTCATGGCTGTTTCCTTGTTCTGATGCTGACTTCGTTCATTCTGACAGGTAACTACAATATTTGTAGGAAGATGAGTGATTCTAATAGCCGAATCCGTCTTGTTTACATGCTGCCCTCCGGCACCACTTGAGCGATAAGTATCTATTCTAAGGTCATCCATATCGATTTCTACGGAAAGATCTTCCTCAATCTCAGGTACCACTTCAAGCTGTGCAAAAGATGTCTGCCTCTTGCCCGCCGCATTGAAAGGTGAAATCCTGACTAATCTGTGGACTCCCTTCTCGTTTTTGAGATAGCCGTAGGCGTTTTCACCTTCGACAATCAAAGTTGCGCTCTTTATTCCTGCTTCAGTGTCATCCTGAAGATCTATCATTCTGACGGAATACCCCTTCTTGTCGCACCATCTGGTGTACATTCTAAGAAGCATAGATGCCCAGTCCATGGCATCTACTCCACCTGTTCCTGCATGAATAGACACAATTGCACCGCAATTATCGTATTTGCCATTGAGAAGTGTCTTTATTCTCAGAGACTCCAAATCGTCCTTCAATACATCAAACAGGGTCAGAATTTCCTCTGCCAGACCCTCGTCCTCTTCCATTTCAGCAAGCTCAATCAGCTCTTCTATATCGGAAATAGTCGATTCCAAAGAAGTATGACCATCGATAGTATCCTCCATGGCCTTCTTATCTTTCATAACCTTCTGTGCATACTCTATGTTATTCCAAAAATCTTCCTGTTCTATTTCTTTGTTTGTCCTGTGCAGTTCCTCTTTTAGCCTTGCCAGGTCAAAGAGATTCACCGACTTCCATCAGAGTAGCCTTTAAGGCAGGTAATTCAAGTTTAATATTGTCTAACTGAATCATTATTTTTGCCCCCTTCTTAAATATTACTGCATATCATTTTACCATAAATATGCCCTTTTTGGAACGAAAAAAAGGCCACTTCTTAACGCGAAGCAGCCTTTAACTATTAATCTCTAATCTTTATTCTTTAATCTCTACTATTTATTCTATTAATTCGCTGTAAACAATGCTGACAGCATCTGCCCCCTGCAAATCCTTTGAAGGAGCTTCAATAGATTTTACTTTTAATCCATACAGAGGAATTACAGTAGCCAAATCATAGCTTTCTGTAATCATTTCAACTGTTTTTTGCTCCATAACTATAGTATAGGATTCATCTTCTTCAAGAGTCTTTCCAAGAGCTTCGCCTACATCTACTAAAACAGGCGGAATTTGGAAACTCTGCACCACAGCATATCTTGGCACATCTGCCTCTGTGTTTTCATCGTCAATAAGCTCCACAACTGTTGCAGTAAAGCTTACATCCAGAAGATAATTTGCCGGTTCATCTTTGTCTGCATCCACCTCTTGTTGTGGCTGGCAGCCAAGACATCCAAATGAAAATACCAAAATCAGAATGAACAGTAATGCTTTTTTCATTACATTTCCCCCTCTCCATTACATTTTGCATTTAGTGTATTTTCGTGCATTATACGATAATTGTAATATTTTGTCAATTATTTTGCATTATCTTCCAAATAAAAAGGGTACATATCAACTATGTACCCGAATTTTTGTATTGTTTACTATTCAGTTATCCTAAAATTACTTCAGATGTTCTTTAACAGGTACTTCTGTCTTGTCATCATAGCAAGCGAAGATTTCATCAACCTTTTCTTTGCTCTGTTTAGCTGTGAATAGGCTGACAACAGGAACAATAATCAGTCCGCCAACCATAGCTACTACGCCTGAATTAATAGAAGACTTGAATATGTAAGCAAGCACTGTTCCCCATCCGGAAATATCTGCCTGTGTCAGTGTGATGTAAAGCTGCAGAAGTGCAATGCCGCATCCCCAAACGAAACATACAACTGTTGAAGCCTTTGTAACGCCTTTCCAGTATAACCCGTATAGGAATGGCGCAAGGAATGCGCCTGCCAAAGCTCCCCAGGATACGCCCATCATCTGTGCAATGAATGTAACTTGCGGATGTGAATCCTTGAAGATTGCTATAGCTGCAGAAACCAGAATAAAGAATACGATGAATATTCTCATTGTGGAAACCTGCTTCTTTTCCGACATGTTGTCCTTCTTCATAGGTTTGATTACGTCAAGGGTAAAGGTTGAACTTGATGTAAGAACCAGTGAAGATAATGTGGACATTGATGCAGAAAGTACCAAAACTATAACAACTGCAATTATTACTGCAGGAAGTGTTGATAGCATTGTCGGGATAATGGTGTCAAACAGTGGCTTTCCTGTCGCTTCATTGATTACAACGTTGTCACTGTACAGTCTGCCGAAACCGCCGAGGAAGTAGCATCCCCCTGCTACGATTATAGCAAACACAGTTGAAATAACAGTACCCTTATGTATATCATTTTCACTCTTGATAGCGTAGAACTTACCAACCATCTGTGGAAGTCCCCATGTACCAAGGGATGTAAGCACTACTACGAAAAGCAGTGCAAGCGGGTCCGGTCCAAGGAAGGAGGAATATGCTCCTGCCCATCCTGCATCGCCTTCAATGGATGCAAGTTCCTTTGTTGCTTCAACAAGACCACCGTTATCAACAAGTACCGCACCGATTACGGCAGTAATACCGAACAGCATGATTATGCCTTGAATAAAGTCATTGATTGCTGTAGCCATGTAACCGCCAAAAATTACATATACGCCTGTAAGAACAGCCATGATTGCAATTACTACCCAGTATGGGATATCAAACACAAGACCAAACAAGCTTGAAAGTCCGTTGTACAGAGAGGCTGTATATGGAATCAGGAAAACGAAAACGATAAATGATGCAGCCACCTTCAATGGAACGGAATCAAATCTCTTTCCAAAGAAATCAGGCATTGTCTTCGCATCCAGATGCTGTGTCATTATACGTGTTCTTCTGCCAAGAATGTTCCACGCAAGCAGAGATCCGATAAACGCATTACCAAGACCTGCCCATGTGGAAGCCAAGCCGAAGTTCCATCCAAACTGGCCGGCATAACCTACAAAGATTACAGCCGAAAAATATGATGTACCAAAAGCAAACGCTGTAAGCCAAGGGCCTACACCACGTCCACCAAGTACGAAACCATTAACATCTGTTGCATGCTTTCTGGAGTAAAGACCTACATAGATCATTACGGCGAAGAAAAAAACTAGCATACATATACAGAGTAATTCTTTTGACATAGTTCTATCCTCCATCTAAAACATGAATCCTCATGCATTTTTTAAGTTTCTTAGCTGTTATTCTGCTGTGCTACAAGCATATCTGCTCCGTATTTCTTTCTAAGAGCCGGCTTTTCAATCTTGCCGGTGGCATTTCTAGGTACCTCGGCAAAAATAATCTTTTTTGGTCTCTTATAACGAGGAAGCTCATTACAGAAATCGTTTATTTCCTCTTCTGTACATTCCATGCCATCCTTGATAGAAATAATAGCGCATGTGATTTCTCCAAGACGATTGTCCGGGAATCCGATTACAGCAACATCTTTAACCTTTTCATATGCACTTAGGAAGTTTTCAATCTGCACCGGATAAATATTCTCACCACCGCTGACAATAACATCTTTTTTACGGTCAACAAGGTAGATAAATCCATCCTCGTCCTTCATTGCCATATCACCTGTACATAACCATCCATCTCTAAGTGTTTCAGCTGTTGCTTTTGGATCGTTATAGTAACAGGTCATTACGCCAGGACCCTTTACAATGAGTTCTCCAACATCGCCTTGCGCAACTTCATTAAAATCAGGGTCAACAATCTTGCATTCCCAGCGATAACCGGGAACGCCGATTGCGCCAACCTTATGGATGTTTTCCATGCCAAGATGCACGCATCCCGGACCTGTTGATTCCGACAGACCATAGTTGGTGTCATATAAATGGTTAGGGAAATACTTTTTCCAACGTTTTATTAATGAAGGCGGTACAGGCTGTGCACCGATATGCATAAGCCTCCACTGATGGAGGTCGTAATCTGATAGTTTAACCTTTCCGCTATCAAGGGCATCAAGAATGTCCTGTGCCCATGGAACCAGTAACCAGACAATAGTACATTTTTCCTTTGAAACAGCATCAAGAATTATTTCTGGTGTTGTCCCGTTTAGCAGTACGGCTTTACTTCCTGCCATTAGGCTTCCCATCCAGTGGAATTTTGCACCTGTATGGTAAAGAGGCGGAATACAAAGGAAAATATCATCACGGTCAGTCTTGTGATGTTTCTGTTCCATCAATGCTGCCTGACTTAAACTTTCATGATTGTGCAGAATTGCCTTTGGGAAACCGGTTGTACCCGATGAGAAGTAGATTGCTGCATCATCCTCTTCTGTCAGACAAACCTTTGGAGGCTGGCTTGAGCAGTCGGCCACCAGTTCACGATAGCTTTCTGCAAAAGTAGGGCAGTTATCCCCAACATAAATAAGAAGTCTTCCACGGCTTATCTCATCGGCAATGGATTCTATACGTCCAATAAACTGCGGACCAAAAAGTAACACCTGAACTTCCGCAAGGTCAAGACAATAGTTTATTTCCTTTGCATCAAAACGGAAATTGAAAGGAACAGCAATTGCACCGGCCTTGAGGATGCCAAAATATATAGGCAGCCATTCAAGACAGTTAAACATGAGGATTGCAACTCTGTCACCCTTCTGTACACCTCTTTCAAGGAGCATATTTGCAACACGGTTTGCTTTTTCATCAAAAACACTCCATGTTATTTCTCTGCGGTAATGCTGTGATGACACCGTTTCTACAAGGTCGTATTCTTTCCATGTACGCTTCCTTGTATCTGTAACTAAAGGATTGAGTTCTACCAGAGCCACTTCATCTCCATACAATTTGTGATTGCGTTCCAGAATATCTGTAACTGGCATATTTATTTCTCCAATCAAATTTTATTTTTTTGCTAAGTTCATTTCTTCTTGACTCACAACCTTCATGCCTGCCTTCTGTAATATCTGAATGCACTCCTGATTGTCAGTAACACGAATAATCATGTATGCTTTACCGATTTTTCTATTTGTAACTGAATACATATATTCAATGTTGATTCCTGCATCACCAATAACGCTTCCGATCTTAGCAAGGGCGCCCGGTTCATCATTTACTTCAATTGCAATTACATCTGTAAGCGAACATACATAATCCGCATCCCTTAACACAGTTGCTGCTGTATAAGCATCTTCAACAAGAATACGGATAATACCGAAATCTGCTGCCTCTGCCACAGAAATTGAGTAAAGGTCGATATTGTTTTCGGAAAGTGTTTTGCAGAGAGCTGCAATTCTTCCCGGTTTGTTTTCTGTGAATATGGAAATCTGCTTTACGTTCATGACTTTAATTCCTCCTTATTAAGCATTATAAAGGTTTCTCTTATCAATTACTCGAACAGCTTTACCTTCGCTTCTTGCAATTGTCTTTGGATTTACAAGTTTAACCTTTGCATAGATACCAAGCATTGCTTTTAATCCTGCAACAAGTTCTTTTTCCTTTTCTGCTACAATGCTCAGGTTATCTGAGAACATTTCATTAGTCATTTCAACCTGAATTTCAATTGTATCACCATTGTTTACACGGTCAACTATAATCTGATAGTTAGCCGGATAACCCTGATTCAACAGAACAGTTTCAATCTGTGATGGGAATACGTTAACGCCCTTTACAATAAGCATATCATCTGAACGGCCAAGAGGTTTTGTCATCTTGATATGAGTACGTCCGCAGGAGCATTTCTTACGGCTCAGGATACAGATATCACGTGTTCTGTAACGGATAAGCGGAAATGCTTCCTTAGTGATACATGTAAATACAAGTTCGCCCTTTTCCCCCTCCGGAAGGACTTCACCTGTCTTAGGGTTTATAATTTCAGCAATAAAGTGGTCTTCATTTACGTGCATACCTGTCTGTTCTTCGCATTCGAAGGAAACGCCGGGACCTGAAATTTCTGTTAAACCGTAGATATCATAAGCCTTTATACCTAGTTTATCTTCTATATCATGGCGCATTTCTTCAGTCCATGCTTCAGCACCGAAAATGCCGGCTTTAAGCTTAATCTTATCTCGCAGGCCTCTCTCGTTGATGCTTTCTCCAAGATATGCAGCATAAGAAGGTGTGCAGCATAGGATAGTAGACCCTAAGTCTGTCATAAACTGAATTTGACGATCTGTATTACCGGATGACATAGGAAGTGTCAGACATCCAACCTTATGAGAACCACCGTTTAGTCCCGGTCCACCTGTAAACAGTCCGTAACCGTAACTTACATGGCAAACATCTTCATTGGTTCCACCTGCTGCTACGATTGCTCTTGCGCAGCAATCTTCCCAAAGGTCAAGGTCATGCTGTGTATAGAATGCAACAACACGGCGGCCTGTTGTACCGCTTGTTGACTGAATACGAACACATTCTGAAAGAGGTTTTCCCATTAATCCATATGGGTACTGATCACGAAGGTCATCCTTTTCAATAAAAGGCAACTTGTGCAGATCTTCAACACCTTTAATATCTTCTGGTTTTACTCCGGCTGCATCCATCTTATTGCGGTAAAATTCAACATTTTCATATACGTGCTTTACCTGTGCAACCAAGCGTTCACTCTGTAGTTTCTTAATTTCTTCTACGGGCATTGTTTCAATTTCCGGCTGATAATACTTGCTCATAACTTTTTGTCCTCCTGTGTTTTTATGCCTCGCAGTTGCGACCCATCGCAAATGCTTTTTTATTCAGTTCAAGAAATTTGGAAGGTACACATGCTTCTATTGCTTTCTCCCATTTTTCAAGAGGAATATCAAAATATTTCGATAAACGACCTAGCAGTACGATGTTTACTGCCTTTACGCTTCCTGCTTCTTCAGCTATGGAAACGCAATCCATTGCATCAACATGTACATCTGCGTCTTTTAATTTTTCAAGCAGATTCTCGGGATATTCTGCAGCACCTGTAATTACAGGCATTGGGTCGATTTTCTGCTTGTTTGTTACGATACGTCCGCCTTTTTTCAGGCAAGGAAGGTATCTTGCAGCTTCTAACTGCTCAAAGGATACGATAAAGTCAGCTTCTCCTTTATCAATGATAGGGGAATATACCTTTTCTCCAAATCTTACATATGTAACAACGCTTCCTCCACGCTGGCTCATACCATGTACTTCTGATACCTTAACGTCATATCCTTCAGTCAAAAGGAGATGACCTAATAATTTGCTGGCAAGAAGGGATCCCTGTCCTCCTACACCTACGATCATTATATTCTTTATCATGGCTTACTCCTCCTGTCCTTTTAATGCGTCAAAAGCACACATCTGCTGACATACTCCGCATCCAACGCAAAGTGTATTGTCAATTACTGCTTTGCCCTTCTTCATGCTGATTGCAGGGCATCCGAGCTTCATACATGACTTACAGCCTTTGCATTTATCAGGGTCAGCGATAATCGGTGCTTTATGCTTAACGTACTTTAACAGAGCACAAGGTCTGCGGCTGATTATTACGGAAGGTTCCTCTACCGAAAGTTCTTCTTTAATAACATCATTACATTCCTTCAGGTTATATGGGTCTACAACGCGAACACGTTCAAATCCCATGGCTTTACAAAGTGCCTCTAAATCAACCTTACCTGCCGGATCACCCTTGATATTGTATCCTGTAGTAGGATTCTGCTGATGCCCTGTCATTCCTGTAATAGAGTTATCGAGGATAATTACTGTCGAATTGCTCTGGTTATATGCTATATTGGCAAGACCT
Source organism: Bacillota bacterium (assembly GCA_029218545.1). Taxonomy (GTDB): domain Bacteria; phylum Bacillota; class Clostridia; order Peptostreptococcales; family Anaerovoracaceae; genus Fimisoma. The sequence continues at coordinate 7,820 of JAQXRN010000131.1, forward strand.
GTCATTCCTGAATGCATAAATGTTGAATCACCGATTACGGCAACTGTCTTGCCTTCGCTTTCTTCGCCAAGAGCCTTGTTAAAACCGTGAATAGCACTAATTGAAGCACCCATGCATAGCGTCATATCCATTGCGGAAAGCGGTGCCACCGCGCCCAGTGTATAACATCCGATGTCTCCCAGGACTGTAATCTTTTGCTTGGAAAGTGCGTAGAACAGGCCTCTGTGCGGACAACCTGCACACATAACCGGTGGACGTACAGGAAGTTCTTCTTCAAGTACTTCAAATTCTGCCTTTTTGCCTAAAAGCTTTTCTGCTACCATATTCTGGCTTATTTCTCCCATCATTGGGAAAATGTCCTTACCGGAGACTTCAAGGCCAAGCTCTCTGCAGTGGTTTTCAATAATCGGGTCTAATTCTTCTACGACAACAAGTCGGTCCACCTTAGCTGCAAAGTCTTTTATCTTCTGTACAGGGAGCGGATTGATTAAACCAAGCTTTAAAATAGATGCTTTATCACCAAGTGCTTCTTTTACATACTGATAGCATGTAGATGAAGTGATGATTCCAAGAGAAGTATCACCCATCTCTATGCGGTTGATTTCGCAAGTTTCTGCATATTCTGTCAGTTTTCTTGTACGTTCTTCAACAACAGGATGGCGTCGAATTGCGTTACCCGGCATCATAACGTACTTCTGAATGTTCTTTTCATATTTTACAGTTGGAACTTCGACTCTTTCCTTCGGGTCAACAATACTCTGTGAATGAGCCACACGTGTGCACATCTTAACGATAACCGGTGTATCGAACTCTTCAGAAAGTTCGTAAGCAAGCTTTCCGAATTCATAAGCTTCACCGGAATCTGATGGTTCAAGCATAGGCACCTTAGCTGCAATAGCATAGTGTCTTGAATCCTGTTCATTCTGAGAAGAATGCATTCCTGCATCGTCTGCAACACAGATAACCATACCTGCATTAACTCCTGTATAAGAACATGTGAACAGCGGGTCAGCTGCCACATTAAGTCCAACATGTTTCATTCCGCAGAAGGAACGCTTTCCTGCAAGAGATGCTCCGAAAGCAACTTCCATTCCCACCTTTTCGTTTGGAGCCCACTCGCAGTAGACTTCATCAAACTTTGCAATCTCTTCTGTAACCTCTGTGCTCGGTGTGCCCGGATAGCTGCTGACTACAGAACACCCTGCTTCATAAAGGCCTCTTGCAAGAGCCTTATTTCCTAACATTAGTTGCTGCATTTTTTAACCTCACTATAGTAACGTAAATTTTTATAATTGGCATATACGAGATTATACATTCTTTCTCAGTTAATGTAAAGGGGAAAAACCTTAATTTTTTGAATTTTCTGAAAATTTGTTTCGCGTTGGAAAATTCCAGTTTTTTGTTGCAATTTATTACAATAAAAAACGGCAACCTTATATAGATTGCCGAGATTTATGTTCTCTGTATATTCCTATTATGGCCGATACCATCAGGCACGACTCTAAAAGCATCCCAAACCACGAAGTAATATAGATATCGTACAAAATCCAACATGTGCTTACGGGAATGCCTAAGTATTTATATACTTTGGTGTTCTTCTGCCATACGGAATAGGTGTATAGCATTGTCGCAAATACAGACATGAGGCTTAATATGCCCTCGTATGTAAAAACTGCCGATATAACTGAAATTGCATATAACACCAGCAGAATAATCACATCTGTCTTTGTTATTTTATCGCTCTTACCCTTCTTTTCCTGCACAAGAAAAATTATATTTCTTATAAGTGCAACGCAGGTCATTGCCATTCCCGAAAAAGCCGAAAGACAAAAGTGCGATGCCCCAGTTGCAATCAGTGATAAAAAGTTAAAAACCAGAATAGATTTCCTGCTTTTTAACTGATAGGTACTGATTAGAAAAATATAGCTTATTACGATAAAAATCTGCGAAAAAACATAGGTTGATGTTAGCTCCATTTCTTACTCCTACAATGACTGATACTGCTGACTATTTGCCACAGCAATTCTTGTATTTTTTGCCGCTTCCGCATGGGCAAGGGTCGTTTCTTCCAACCTTTGGTTCTTCTCTCTTAACGGTTACAGGCTTTTGAGTTTTTACTTCCTTTGGTGTCTGCTGAGGCATTCCTTGACTGCCCCCATTGGATGCAGGTGTATTTGCTGCAGGTGCATCGTCATGGAACTCGTCCTTTCTGCCTTCTCCGCCTACCATTACCTGCTTTCTTTCTGTTCCTGTCTGAGCAGTAACAACATAGCAGTAGCGAACTGTTTCTTCACGAATTTCATCGATCATCATTTCGAACATGTCGAAGCCTTCCTGAGCATAGGCAGTTGCAGGATTAATCTGACCGATAGCTCTAAGTCCGATACCCTGCTTCAAGTCATCCATTGCGTCGATGTGATCCATCCAGTGATTGTCTACTACCCTTAGGAGAATCATTTTTTCTACCAGACGCATACGGTCAGAGCCGATTTCAGCCTCTTTCTTTTCATACAATCTGTGGAAGGAATCCAGTGCGTCTTCAATCAGCTTTTCTTCTGTCAGATCATACTGCTGATCCTTTGTATAGCTCAAGCCCTCAAATGTTGGCACCAGCCTCTTCAGATTGTTGTTAAGCATATCAATGTCCCATTCCTCAGCATATTTGCTGGCAATAGTGATAGGTTCAATGATGTTTCTAACAAGGTCCTCCATCATTTCCATGATGTAGTCTTTTATGTCATCCCCAAAGAGAACTTTGCGACGCTGATCGTATATGATTTCACGCTGCTTGTTCATGACATTATCATACTGAAGCACGTATTTTCTTACTTCGAAGTTTCTGCCTTCAACCTTCTTCTGAGCGCCTTCAATAGTCTTGGAAAGCATTCCTGCAGCGATGGCTTCTTCCTGCATACCCATCTTGTTCATCAGACCTTGTATTCTTTCTCCACCGAATAGTCTCATAAGGTCATCTTCAAGGGAGATGAAGAACTGTGTTATACCTGGGTCTCCCTGACGTCCGGCACGACCTCTAAGCTGATTATCTATACGTCTTGATTCATGTCTTTCTGTACCGATGATGCACAATCCGCCCAATTCTCTTACTTCCTGCTGCTCCTGAGCTCTTTCTTCTGTATACTTTGAAAGCAGCTTCTTAAACACTTCTCTTGCATCGTTTAACACAGGATCCTGGCTTGTGACAAAACTTGTTGCAAAGGATATCTGTTCAGGCGTATATTCCAGCCTTTCCATTTCCCTCTTGGCTTCGAATTCAGGGTTTCCTCCAAGGATAATATCGGTACCTCTACCTGCCATATTTGTTGCAATTGTTACTGCGCCTAATCTGCCTGCTTCAGCAACAATCTGAGCTTCTTTTTCGTGCTGTTTAGCATTCAGTACATTATGCTTGATACCTTTTTTCTTTAAAAGCGCCGACAGGAGTTCTGAATTTTCAATGGAAATTGTGCCTACAAGCACAGGCTGTCCTGTAGCATGAACCTCTGCAATTCTATCAATTATGGCCTTAAACTTTGCATTTAATGTTGCATAGATAGCATCATCCATATCAACTCTTGCAATAGGCTTGTTGGTAGGAATGATGCATACGTCCATGTTATAGATTTCACGGAATTCATCTTCTTCGGTCTTGGCAGTACCGGTCATACCCGCCAGCTTGTTATACATTCTGAAATAGTTCTGCAATGTGATAGTAGCAAGGGTTTTAGATTCGGAACGAACCAGTACGCCTTCTTTTGCTTCAATAGCCTGATGTAAACCGTTGCTGTAACGTCTTCCGAACATAAAACGACCTGTAAATTCATCTACGATGATGATTTCACCGTCCTTAACGATATAGTCCACATCGCGTTTCATAATGTTTCTTGCTTTTAATGCCTGAATAATGTGGTGGTTAATTTCCATATTTTCAGGATCTCCAAGGTTTTCAATTCCAAAGAATCTTTCACACTTTTCAATTCCTGTCTCACTAAGGGTAACCTTTTTATCTTTTTCTTCTACGGTAAAGTCTTCTTCAATTACCAACTTCTTTACAAAGCTATCCGCCTTCTGATAAAGGTCTGTTGATTTATCGCCTCTTCCGGAAATAATAAGCGGTGTTCTCGCTTCATCTATTAAAATTGAGTCCACTTCGTCCACTATGGCAAAGTTCAATTCTCTCTGGCTGAGCTGTTCCTGATATGTCGCCAT
>JAQXRN010000132.1 GCA_029218545.1 Bacillota bacterium
TTGTTATAATCACCCATGCAGATTTTTTCACCTGTTATTGGAAAAAGGCAGATGCCCAGCTGATTTGGATCCACGTTTCCCAGCTCAGGAATATATGTCGCAACGTTCCCCTCTGGAATTATTTTTCTCGCTTCTGCCATAGCCATGCTGATAATTTCTTTAGTTTTATCTGCATCTGTCAGTTCATGGTATCTGTCAATTATGTTATTCATGGCGTTTCCTTTCTTTACCCTATCATATATTAGCCTTAATCATATCATTTAATTCCTTCAACTGCAATTTTATTATATAAGATAAAAGCACCGGTCAATTGCAAGCCGGTGCTTTATTATTAGCTATTTACTTATCAAATATGACTATTTAATTATTTGCTGTTTTCTTTCTTCAATTTTGCATCGAAAATGAAGTATAAAGCAACACCCATGAGAGGAACTATCAATCCTACAATAGCTGTCTTAGGGTCTTCCATTAATGTATTAATCATAAGAGCTGCAAAAATAACAACTGCGATTATTACTGAAACAGGATAGAACCAAGCTTTATAAGGTCTCTCCATGTCAGGGAATTTCTTTCTGTAAACGATAACAGCCAGAACTACCAATGTGTTGTAAACCATTCCTGAGAATACAACATAGTTGGTTAAATCGTTGAGAGAGTTGAAAACAACAAGAACGATTGCGATAACAGCCTGAACTATAAGCGCATTTACAGGAACATTTGTCTTAGGGTGAAGAACACCCTGACTCTTGAAGAAGTGACCGTCTTTAGCCATTTCATAGTAATATCTTGGGAATGCCAGAATCATACCGTTAAGAGCACCAAAGATTGCAATAGCCATAGTTGCAAGTACGATTGTACCGCCGATGTTGCCAAATACTCTCTTTGCCACTTCTGTACCTAAGTAAAGGTTTCCGTCTCCAATCATTGCTACGATTTCTTCATGAGGAAGAACTCTGTAGATTGCAAAGTTGAACAATGTGTAAATTACTGTAATTACGCCGATACCTCCGATAAGAGCAAGAGGAATGTTCTTACCAGGATTTTTTACTTCTTCAGCAACGCAATTAAGGTTTGTCCATCCTTCATATGCCCATAATGTTGCAACTGTTGCGAATGCAATCATTCCGATTACAGAACCGAATGTTGCCCCGCCAGTTCCCTCAAATGCAGATGCAAATGAAAGATCAACATGCTGTTTACCAAAGATTAAAGCGCCCCCAATAATTATTATGATTGGGATAAGCTTTGCAGCCATTGACACAGATTGAAGAATATTTGCCTGCTTAACTCCTAGGCAATTGTAAGCAGTTAATAAAACTATTAGTGCAATGGCGATAACCTTTACAGTTAATCCGTCCAGATTAAATGCTGTAGGAAGCGCAATTGCAAGTGCAGAAATTGAACCTGCACCTGAAAGCAGCCAGCTTGTAAATCCAAAGGAATAACCTACTGCTGGATGATATGCAACGTTCATGTAGTGAACCATGCCGCCGGCTTTAGAGTCTGCTGCACCTAATTCTGCAAAACATAGACCGCCTAAAATGGATACAATACCACCAACAATCCAACACAAAAGTGCCATACCAAGATTCATATTTGTTCTTTCAAGAACATATGAACCCAGATAGAAGATACCGGAACCAATCATAATGCCGCCGATTACACTGATTCCACCAAATAAACCGATTTCTTTTTTAAATTCGCCCGTCTGAGCTTTCTTATTGTCAGTCATTTGTCTTTCCTCCTTTTTAAATTTCTATGAAAAAAATCATTACACAAATTGTAAAAGCAATTAATGTGCCAACTAAACATGTCGCAATACTTTTCCTGCCCTTGCACCGGTGTGTTTGCCATCAAGTGCAGTCAGCATCCCATTTACGTACACGCGTTTGATTCCTTCACAAGGCTGCTTGGGATTATCATAAGTTGGAGAGTCATTAATTTTGCCAAAATCAAACAACAGCAGATCCGCCCACATTCCTTCCATAATAAAGCCCCTGTCAACAAGACCCATCCTTTTTGCAGGCATTCCGGTCATCTTTTGTATTGCTTTTTCCAAAGGAAACAGTTTTCTGTCACGGCAGTAATGTGAAAGAACTCTTGGGAAGGTTCCAAAGTTTCTAGGATGCGGTATGCCGCCAAAATCAAGGTCCATAGCTTCTCCATCAGAGCCTATCACACCAAAATCCTGACTCATGATATATTCAATATCCTCTTCGCACATTCCATAATTGACTTCATTTACACGACCTTCTGTGGCAAGAATTAAATCAAAACATGCTTCAGCAGGATCTTTTCCCATAATATCTGCAATTTCTATTATGTTCTTTCCAACAGCCCACTGGTTTTCATCGCCATGAGCATAAGATATGTAAATATCACCCCAACGTCCCACATGACTGTCGTTTGCCTCCTTAACAAGTTTTTCTCTGGTTTTAGGATTTCTTAAATTTTCAAAGAGTTTTTCCTGACCACCTTCAAATGCCCAACCTGAAACATTTGAGTCAAGGCTTGTGGCTGATGCACTGTAAGGATACTGGTCAAAGGCTATTTTTACGCCACGTTCTCTTGCCTCTTTTAAAAGAGAAATTGATTCAAATACTGCGTTTTTCCAAAGTTCTTTTCTTATTTCCTTGTGGTGAGATATTTCTGCAAAAACACCACTTTCCTCTGCCAGATGAATAGCCTCTTTAACCGATGAAATGAGATTTAGCCCCTCATTTCTCATATGAGTTGAATAAACTGCATCATACGGAACAAGTTCTTTTGCAAGCTCCTCAAGCTCATCTGCCTGCGCAAAAGAACCCGGCGGGTAAATCAAGCCTGATGACATTCCAAAAGCACCATCCTCTAATGCATCTTTCAGATATTTTTTCATAGAATTCATCTGTTCGTCTGACGGTTTCTCAGGGCTAAAACCCATGGCTGCAATTCTGATAGTTCCGTGTCCTACCAGAGTTCCAACATTAACGCTTGGCTTGGCAGCTTCAACACATGAGAAATACTCTCTCAAAGATTCCCAGCTAAAGGGCTTGTCCCCAAAGCTTTCGCGCAGATAGTATCTGTGATCTGATTCAAAAGCGGGATTAAAGGGAGCAGCCGAAATTCCGCAGTTTCCACCAAAATCTGTTGTAATACCCTGAAGTATTCTGCTGTGTGCCTCAGGTACATCAATTATAGTTGTATCACTGTGCGTGTGAATATCAATAAATCCCGGAGAAAGAATCATTCTCTCCCCATCCAATACTTCTCTGCTCTCTTCTGTTTCCTCCGTAGAAGGCTGCATATTTCTATACACCTTTGCAATGCGTCCTTCGGAGACAGCAATTGCGCCGTTAAATGCAGGCTCTCCTGTTCCGTCTACTATTGTTACGTTCTTTATCATTAAATCATATTTCATAATTGTCTCCTCACATTTTTTCTTATAAAATACCACAGTATAATTATAATTATATTTATATGCAAAATTATTGCCAAGCGAATGCAATAAAAAAATGTAAAAAAACGTTGGTATATATTAAACATCATTTTCAAAATGTCTTGAATAATGGTTTTTATGTGTTTTAATAGGATTAAACATTTTTAAAACTGAATTAAAACAGCTGATACAATGAATAACTAAGTAGTTACAGTATATTTTTTTTGGTATGAATTTTGCGTTAGTATTAATATATATGGGTGTGCTCCGTGTGCTCATAGAAAAACAAAGGAAAGGGAACTGAAACAATGAGACTAAACAAAGAGAAAATGATGAACGCTTCTGAAGTTGCAAAGACTTCCATGAAAAAAAATCTTGTGCCAGGTCTCGCAATGGCATACATTTCAGAAGGTAAGCTGGTACGTACAGAAACCGTTGGCATTGCCAATCCTGAAACAGGTTTGGAAGTGACGGAGGCAACACACTTTGAAGCTGCATCCCTGACAAAGCCGGTTTTCGCTAAAATTGTTTTAGATTTGGCATCAGATGGTTTAATCAATCTTGACGATCCAATCAACTCTTATGCAGCAGATATCATGCCCTCTGACGATCCCCGCTGCATGAACATAACTGCAAAGCATGTACTGTCCCATGGTACAGGCCTTCCAAACTGGGGTGATGCACCGGTTCCAATAGCTTTTGACCCAGGAACCTCCTTTGGCTATTCAGGTAAAGGCTATACTTACCTTCAGGATGCTATAGAGAAAGTAACAGGAAGGAGAATTGACGATCTTATGCAGACTGAAATTTTCAACCCACTAGGAATGAATGATGCTGCAATGATCTGGACAGGGCCTCTAAACAGAACTCTCGCACGTACTGTTGATAAGGATGGTAAAATTGAGCCTCCTCGTGATAGATGTCAGCATTCTGTTGCTAGGGAGCCTAACAGTGCATTTTCGCTTCATGTAACAATAAAAGATTATCCTAAATTTGTGGAATCAGTTCTTGCAGATGAGGCTCTAATCGATAAAATCTACTCCCATAAGAACCCTGCTGACCATGATGTTATATGGGGCCTTGGATGGGGAACCTACAAAGATATAATCTGGCATTGGGGTGACAATGGCGGTTTCAAATCGCTTGTTTGTTTCGACCCCGTAACTAAAGACGGCATGTTAATTCATACAAATGGCTTTAACGGATTGAAAGTCTGCTACGATTTGTTTGAATATGTTGCCGAATATGACTTGTCAGATATAAAAGAAATGATTGCTCACGCAGAATAAACATACATTTTTCCCTATAATACTCTAACGCTAAAAGCCCCGGTAATTTGATTTACCGGGGCTTTTAGCTTGTTAGTTAGTAGAGTTATATCATTCCCTATTATTAGAATGTCATATCTAAGAATACAGAAGTACCATCGGATAATGTCTTGTATCCCTTCAGATCACTTGTGTATGCAACATAGCTTAATTCTTCTGTAAGTGGAAGAATGTTAACATGTTCATAAAGCATTGACTGTAATTTACCAACTAGTTTAGCTCTTTCAATTGGATCTGCTTCTGCAGCAGTCTGGTCAATTAATGCACGATATTCCTTTGTATCTCCAGGATTGTTTGTTCCATCATAGTAGAACATATCGAACAGAAGCATTGGTTCTGCCCATGATAAGCATTCTATACCTGAATCATAATCGTTATCTGAAATCTTTTCGTAGATGTAGTTCCAGTCAAGAGTTTCAATATTCAGCTGGAATCCAACTGCCTTTAACTGATCAGCCATCTTCTGAATCATGTCAGTTGAGCTTTCCCATGAGTAGAATGTGAATTCTAACTTCTTGCCGTCTTTTTCAAGGATACCATCTCCGTCAGAATCTTTCCATCCGGACTGAGCCAACAGTTCTTTTGCCTTTTTAGGATCATTTGATAGATTTTCTTTAAACCATTTTTCT
>JAQXRN010000133.1 GCA_029218545.1 Bacillota bacterium
ATTAAAACCCACCAGGTAGGTCTTAATGCTCTGGTTATTATCTAGAATTCTGCATTCTTTGGTGTTCTCGCATATGGAAGAACGTCTCTGATGTTGCTTACGCCGGTAATGTACATGATGATTCTTTCGAATCCAAGACCATATCCGGCATGCTTTACGCCGCCGTACTTTCTAAGATCCATATACCACCAGTAATCTTCTTCTTTAAGACCCATTTCATCCATTCTGGCCTTGAGAACATCGTATCTTTCTTCTCTCTGGCTTCCACCGATGATTTCACCAACTCCCGGAACAAGAAGGTCGCATGCAGCAACAGTCTTGTTGTCGTCGTTAAGTCTCATATAGAACGCCTTGATATCCTTTGGATAATCTGTTACAAATATAGGCTTCTTAAAGATTTCTTCGGTAAGATATCTTTCGTGTTCAGTCTGAAGGTCAATGCCCCATTCAACAGGATATTGGAATTCCTTGCCTGATTTTTTCAGCAGTTCAACAGCTTCTGTATATGAAACGCGACCAAAATCAGCACTTACAATTGTATTTAATCTTTCAATTAATCCCTTGTCAACAAAGCTGTTGAAGAACTGCATCTCTTCAGGGGCATTTTCAAGCACATATCTGATGATGTACTTGATCATAGCTTCTGCCAGTTCCATGTTGTCATTTAAGTCGGCAAAAGCAACTTCCGGTTCAATCATCCAGAATTCTGATGCATGTCTTGCAGTATTGGAATTTTCAGCTCTGAATGTAGGCCCGAAGGTATATACCTTTCTAAAAGCTAATGCATAGGTTTCAGCCTCCAGCTGACCGCTTACAGTTAAGCTTGCTTCCTTGCCGAAGAAATCCTGGCTGTAGTCAACCTTGCCGTCTTCGGTCTTTGGAACGTTGTCCATATCAAGTGTTGTGATTCTGAACATTTCGCCTGCACCTTCACAGTCACTTCCTGTTATGATTGGTGTGTGTACATATACGAAATTCTGTTCCTGGAAGAATTTATGAATTGCATATGCCACCAGAGATCTCACTCTGAATACGGCAGAGAACATGTTGGTTCTTGGTCTTAAGTGAGCGATTTCTCTTAAGAATTCCATGGAATGTCTCTTTGGCTGCAGAGGATAATCAGGTGTAGATGTTGCCTCAACTGTAACTTCTGTTGCCTTTATTTCAAATGGCTGCTTTGCATTTGGAGTAACAACAACCTTACCTTTAACAGCAAGAGCAGTTGCAACATATGCCTTTGATACTTCTTCAAAATTATCGATAAATTCTTCTTCATATACAACCTGTACGGATTTGAAGAAAGATCCATCATTTAACTCTATAAATCCAAACTTGTTGGAGTTTCTGTTATTTCTAACCCAGCCTTTAATCAATACTTCTTTATCGGCGTATTCAGCTGTGTTTCTAAAAAGCTCTCTGAGCAGTATTTCTTTCATCTTCAACTACCTTCTTATTTAATTATTATATTTTGTGCATATTTTCTACTATTATTATCACACAAATACGCAGATTAAATTATATCATAGGGTTTTTTCAATATCAACAGCAAAGTATCCTGTGTATCTCCTTAATAACCTCTTCGATATTAATCGGTTTGGATACGAATCCATTCATTCCATATTCTTCTGCCTTTTTTCTATCTTCGCTGAATGCATTTGCAGTCATAGCAACAATAGGGATCGTAGAAAGCGACGAATCTTCTAGTGCACGGATACGGCGTGTTGCCTCATATCCGTTTAGCTCAGGCATCTGAACATCCATGAGAATTAAATCGTAATCTCCCGGATTGGAAGCTTTAACCTTTTCAAGTGCCTCAGCTCCATTTACTGCTGTATGCATTTCAAAACCATAGGCACTTAGCAGTTCCATTGCAATTTCCATGTTTAGTTCATTATCTTCAGCCAGTAACAGTCTCTTTCCTCTAATTTCTCCTACTACCTCTTCTTTTGATTTGCCATTGATTCCCTTATTGCATAGACTTGCCGGATCTTCAAAAGCAATACTTTCATCTTGTTTCGTCTGATCTTTTAATTCAGACTGCAGCAGTAATTCTAAGCGAACGATGAATTCTGTACCCTTGCCTTCTTCAGTCTCTACTTCAATAGAACCGCCCATCATGTCGATAATGTTTTTAGTAATAGACATTCCAAGACCTGTTCCCTGAATCTTACTTACGGTAGAATTGCGTTCCCTTTCAAATGGATGGAAAATACGCTTCGCAAAGTCCTGACTCATGCCCATTCCGTTATCTTTTACTCTAAACTCATATAATCCTTTTCCTTCTTCGGCACCGGATAATTGCTTCAAGTTAACAAATATTTCGCCGCCGAAAGTTGTAAATTTAATAGCATTAGATAAAAGATTCATCACAACCTGACTGAGCCTTGTCTTATCACATACTACATCTCCGTTAATAAGTTCAGAATCATCCATATGCAAGGTTAGCTGCTTTTCTTCCACCTGTCCACTTATTATGTTTTTAATATCATTAAGCAAATCATGAAGATTTGCATCTGTTTCCTCAAGATGGAACTTACCACTCTCAATGCGGCTCATATCCAGTACATCATTTATCAGAGAAAGCAGATGATCGCCGGATGTCTTAATCTTGGTCAGGTAATCTTTCACTTTTTCATCGTTTCCAACGTTTGCATCGGCTAATGTTGTAAATCCAAGTATTGCATTCATTGGTGTACGGATATCATGAGACATATTGCTCAAGAAAGCACTCTTTGCTATATTTGCACTCTGTGCAAGGTTTACTGCATCTTCAAGTGCACGATTAGCTGTCTTTTCCTTGGTTCTGTCAGACATTACAAGGATGTATTTTTTCTCATCTCTTATAATTCTGCACAATGCAACCACATGGAACCATCGAGCCTCACCTGTATTCTGATGCAGATATTCTCTATCCCATTCGTTCTGATGTTCAGGAGGAATGTTTTCAAGCTGATCAAGCACTTTCACGGAATCTCCATCAATAATAACCTGATCCAGCTCTCTAATATTTGCACGAACCTTTTCTTCAGATATTCCGATAAGTTTTTCAACATTTGGGCTGATATAGTCAACATTGGATGTCTCTGCATCAATCATCAGGAAAATATCATCTACGTTGCCTGACAGGGTTGAAAACAATTCATCTCTGTACAAAATTTCTGTATCTTTCTCTATAAGCTTTGATCTGTTCTGGCGTATTACAAACCCTAGCATAAATATGAATACAACAACTGCAATGGTTGCTACCAATATCAGGGTTCTGGACTGAAGGCTGTTCATACTTGCATTTACCACATCGGCGGGTACAATACCTATTACAGCCCAATCTTCAAATTCTACATTTTCATAAACAAAGTAATAATCTTCATTGTCCAGCCTTATTTCAAGAGCCCCGGAACGTCCCTCAAGAAAATCATTTTTAATTTCCTTTATCGCAGAATCGCTCAATGTGGAATATTTTCTCAGCATTGCTAATATATTGAAAACTTTTTGACTTTTATTATTCGTACTGTCAACTATTACTCTGCCGTCTGAGTGAACCACGAAGCTGCTTGACTTGCCGTCAAAGGCTGTGTTTTCCAGCGTTTCTATCAAGTCTGAATTGTTATAGCTTATAGCAATGGCTTCATACTCAAAATTATGATAGGTTCCTCGCTCGATAGGTACAGCAAATACCATAATTTCCGGCTGTTCTGGAATTACCGAGTTAACTAACGCGTCCTTTCCTTCAAGAATTAATTTAGACATGCTGTCTTTGAAGTCCAAATATCCTGTATTGCCATCTATGGTATAATACTCCCCTTCGCGGGAAATAAAGTAAAAGTCTGTAAAACCATTCTCCTCCTTGACCATAGAAATATAGTCCGCCACCTTCTGCTCGTCTTCCGTATCTTGTATAAAAGGAACCCACATGTGCATGGTACTCCAATTCCTTCCAACAAGGTTATGAAGTGACTGATTAGCCTGATGATATATTTCTTTCAGGTGAGCGGTACTTTCAGAATAGATTGTTTGGTTAACAAAACTGTAATGCCATACGCTTGCAGCTATTGTAAGCAGCGATAATAAAATCGCTGCCAATATGGGTAACCGCTTCTTCCACATGTGCTTCCTCTCCTTTTGATTTCTTGATTGGTTTCTTGTTTCTGCTATTTGAATGTTATATATTCTGTAGGTGCAAGCATTTGTTTTGTCTTTTTAACACTGTCTAGCATACAGTCATATCCATAAGCTGATCTGACAGATGAGCCGCATCATTTAGGGAAAAACGACGATATGTGATAATATCGGGCATATTTTCCCCACGCTCAGTCAAATCAGTATAATAGTCCATTGTGTTATATCCCACTACAAAGGTAAACTTAATATCAGGGAATTTTTCTTCAAGCCAAGGTGTGAAAGTCTTTGTCATTGATTTATCTCATAAATACATTGTTATTTCTGTTTTATCTTACTTTCCAATCCCGCAGCCTGCAAATGATAATATCATCATAAGAGCCAGAACTGCTGCAACAATTCTTTTTCTCATCGCCACTTCTCAATATTGACTGTAAATTTTGTATTTGGTTGAAATTTTACCATATTTTTTGTTTTTATACAACTTAATTCACCATACGGGATTAAGCTCCTAACAGTTTTTTCTTTTATTTTTGTCTCTGGCAATATATAATAATTGTTAGGCTATATTTTGGCTCTTAATCTGATTTTACAGCGTATTGTATTACTGGCACATTGGAGGACACAAATGGCAGCAACCTTTTACTTCATATTATTTGCGATACCTCTTTTTTATCTATTTATACTTCTTCTTAGATTCAGGGAAAGTATTTCTATGTACTATCTCCTGCTTTGCATTTGCATTATTCTAATTAATTATGGTTATTGGCAAATGGGAATATCAACAACTCTGGAAGAAGCATTGTCGGCCAGCAGAGTTTCATATCTAGGTTCGTCCTTTGTGGCATATTTTATGGTTTTCAGCATTTCTCAAATCACTAAAACAAGAATTCCTATTGCCATACAATGCATCGGTATTGGTCTAAGCACCGTGGTTGCTTCTCTGGGAATGACTATTGGTTATTCCCCTATCTACTACAAGAGTGCCCAGTTGGTTCAGACTGACGGGTTTTCATATCTAGTTAAAGAATACGGACCTGCACATATTATTTTTCTTGTACAGATATTTTTGCTTCTCGGTTACGGAATGTTCATTGTATCAGTATCCTTTACAAAGCAAAAAAAGGTTTCATATATTTCAAGTATCTGCTCTCTTGCGGTTATGGCCAGCGTGTCGATTGTATATTTCATAAAGATCGGTATTTACCCTCTTCTTCCTCTGGCCTATGATATTGGCTTTGCTATTATTCTATTGTTGCTCAACAGAATACACTTGTATAACACCATCGGTCTATCAGAAGAGGCATTGAGAAACACTCAGGAATATGGGTTTGTTACTTTCGATTCAAAAGGAAGATTCCTTGATGGAGATGCTATAGCAAGAAAGTGGTTTCCGGAATTAAACGAATTAAAAATCGATTATTCAATTCCTGATTACAATACTGAATTCTTAAAACAGATAAATGTGTGGATTAGCGGAGAAGATGATGAAACCATCAGATTGTTTACATGTGGAGACAGGATTATTGAAGCCAAAAGACGCATACTAAACTTGAGAACAAACAAAATAGTATTCTTTATTCAGCTTCGTGATGATACAAAGCAGCAACAATACACACAGCTCATAGAAAACTACAACCGAGATCTGAAGCATAATGTCGAACTAAAAACTCACCGGCTTGAACAGATTCAAAGCGATATTATTATCAGTATGGCCAGCATCGTCGAAAACAGAGATTCAAACACAGGCGGTCATATTTTAAGAACAAGCGATATTATCAACGTATTTGTTACCCATCTTATGAGCACAGGATTGTATCCTCAGTTAAATGAACACGTTGCCGATTGTATTATTCGCTCAGCTCCTCTTCATGATTTCGGCAAAATCGCTATTTCCGATGCCATCTTAAACAAACCGGGCAGGTACACTCCTGAAGAAATGGACGTAATGAAGAAACATCCCGTCTTTGGCAGTTCCATAGTAGAAAGAATTCTGCACAGCTCTGAAGACGAAGAATTTAAAAATATTGCACAGAACATTGCCCATTATCATCACGAAAAATGGGATGGAAGCGGCTATCCTGAAGGTCTCAAGGGTGAAGAGATTCCACTTGAAGCGAGAATTATGGCACTAGCAGACGTCTTTGATGCACTTGTCAGCAAGCGTGTCTACAAAGAAAATTTAGGTTTTGAAGAAACCTTTTCCATTATTGAGGAGTCCAGCGGAAGCCACTTTGATCCTGACCTTTGCAGAGAATTCCTTTCTTGCAAGGAGGAGTTGATCCTTATTCAAAAACAGCTTTAAAGGCATTGTATGTCAGCTGCATATATGTCTTTAAATCACCATACTCAAAACCAAGCTGGTGCACTATTTTCTGACCATTAAATAATGCATTTTCGTCAGATATAAGAGGGAATGGCAATGGGATGTTGTTTTTCAGCACCTCTTCTACAGTTACCGGGGTTGTCTGAAAGTTTCTGTCGCTGACAGTTCTGAGCAAATCAACATATGTGTCGTAGGTCAAAACTTCAGGTGCACTTAAAATAAAAGTATTATCCTTTGCCTCTTCCTTTTCAATGCACAGCATAATTGCTCTTGCTACATCCTTCCCATAGACCATTTGGAATTTTCCATCTGCATCTACGGGATGTGGTATAGGTTCTCCTAGCATGATTTGTTCAATATACCATGATTCTCTCGGTGCGTAATTGTAAGGACCATAAATCATTGCCGGTCTCAATATGGTGTATTTGAAATCATATGACTCTGCAGCTTTTGCAATTTCCTTTTCAAGAAGCATCTTGTTATAGGTATATAAGCTTACCTCATCTGTAGGCTCCCTCCACTGGAGA
>JAQXRN010000134.1 GCA_029218545.1 Bacillota bacterium
GTGAAGATGATAACAATAGCACCACTCCATCTTAATATACCTATCTTATATCACTATAAGGTTATAGATATAAAAAGATTGGTGTGGGCTATTGTTTTATCTACAGCGAAGGCAATGCGAGAGCCTGTTACAAGGATAAAATAAATAAGTTCCCACACCTTTTTTATATAGTTATCTTTCCGGAGGGGACAGGGAATTGAAGAAGAACCTACTGTGATAATTCAGAATATTTGTATAATTTTGCGACGCATAGCGGCGATATGCCATCTTTGCAAAGACTATTGCTCACGTCCTGCCAAATTACCACACCGAAAGGAAAAAAGAGCAAACACCAATCAGCGTGAAGTCGCACCATAGGCGCAGACTTCCCCTTAGATGATTGGAGTCTGTGGTAAGCCTGGCAAGATTATGGTGACGGTCTGCGCCATTTTTAAATATTCATAAAATATTAAGTATAAATATGTATCAGACAATGTTTAAAAGAAATAGCCTTACAAAAAGAGCAATCAAAATGGTTGGCCACATTATATATATGTGTGCATTTGTTGCAATTCTTTCAATGGTACTTATATCTTGTGATAATAGAATAAAGTTCATTGACTCCTATGTAATAGAAAAGAATGGCAAATATGGATTGATTGACTCTTTAGGAAATGAAATTCTGCCACCTGCTTACTTACAGGTTAGGAAAATCAGTAATTCTGGCTTAGCCATTGTAGTATTGGATACCATCATCAGTCATAATACTGAAAAGCCATATAAAATAGATTCTCTATTATTGCACTTTAGTGACACATTTAAAGTAAAGTATTCATACGTGAATCAAGAAGGAAAGTTTCAATTTCCAGAACCGTTTGTCGGATGTACACTTATTGAAGATGGTTTAAATGCTGATGACCTATTATATAGATTTTGTATCGACCATACGTTTAATTGTGGTTTGGCAGTCATTACAGATTCTATTTCACTACTTCATGGATACATTAACATATCTGGCGATACTGTCATCCCCATAAGTTATGTTAATGCCTCATATTTTTCTGAGAACATCGCTCCTGTATTAACAAGAGTAGAGAGAGATTCAGTAAACTATTCAATTGTGGAGAATACAGGGAAATATGGTTTTATAGATATAGCAGGGAACAAAGTAAGTGATTTTCAGTTTTCCTATTTGACCAATTGTCACCATAATCGAGCAATTGCATCGATTATTTACAATAGAGAAATCGAAGAGGGCGAAACTATAGATGGTGAAATAACGAAAGAAGGAAAGTTGGTAAAGAAACAAATAGAACGTAAGGGCGGTGACACTGAAACGGGTTGGGCAACATATCTGGTTGACGGAAAAGGTCAAATTATTGAGCAACTAAGCGTTGCAAATCGTTACAACAACTTCACAGAAGACAGTTTAGCAGTTATTGAGCCTAATGATTTAGGAGCGTTCTTCGGTATGGGGTATAATTTTCTTGATTATGATGGCTCTATATACAAAACGGACGGCAAACTATCCGATGATGAAAAAATATATATAATGGACAATAACCACATGTGTAAAGGGCACATGTCTGATGATTTTGTCAAAATGGCAGTTACTTATTTCTCTGAGGGTTATGCTGGCGTTATGGTTGGAAATGAAGCTTGGGTATTCGTTGACAAAAACATGATGGTTTGGCAGCCAGAAGAAGAACCTTATCAGAATATTTTGCCATTCTCATTTGGCTTAGCTGCAGTGAAACATAAAGGAAAATGGGGGTATGTTGATACGGACTTTAATTATACCATCCCATTAAAATACGATTCTTGTGGAATTGCAGGCCGTAATCTATGCAAAGTGTACAACTCTATTCAAGAGCCTTTCATTACAAGTTATATCAACAGGAAAGGTGAAGTTGTTTGGCAAAATACAGAATATTCAAATAGTTTTAGCCAAAAGAACAAAGACAGTAATGCTAATTATGGGAAATGGAGAAATATCGATTACAAATATGAGCCTAAGTCAGGCTCAAGTGCATGGTATGTTGTATTATGTGTAATAACTTTCTTATTGCTTATAGGTTTTTGGCTTTACAAATCATTGAGAAAAAGAACGTCAAAGAGCATTCCTTTAGTTAATGCCCAACTGGTTGAAGAAAAAGCTGAAACACCACATACAAAAGAAATTATAGAAGAATCGGTTGTAAATGATCCAGAAAATAAAAATCTGAAAATGGAGGAGAAACAATTGGATAGTAATAATTATAGAGAAACCTCGGACAAGGAAAATACAGGCTTTTACTATCAGATTCTCGAAAACAACCATGGAGATACCAACAATACCCAACAAAATTCTGGAGAGGAAGAACCGCATGCATCCAGAAAAATTGAAAAAGAGAAACATGAGACTGAGCCAAACAGTTCTATGAGTACATTTATTAAAGTCGTTGTGACAATTGGAGTCGTATTTTTGTTTTTTATAATTTTCGGGGCAATTGTTGGAATTAGAGGTGGTTCGGGACATTCAACGCCAGGATTCTTAGGACTCATCGTCTTTGCTGCTTTGGTTGGTGCTTTGAGAGCTATATGGAAAGGAAAAAAGAAAGAAGACAGCAGTTCCATCCTACAAGAGTAATTGAAATATGTTCAAAGACTATTATCAAATATTAGGTATTCCATTGACATCCTCACGTCAAGACATTAAAAAAGCTTATCGAAAACTGTCACTAAAATGGCATCCAGATAAGAATCCGGGTATTGATGTCACTGAAATAATGCAAGGTATCAATGAGGCTTACAAGATATTATACGATGAAAAAAGCAGAGCGAGATATGATATTGAGTACCAGATTTTCGATCGTCAAAGAAGAAGCCATCAGGTTAAGAAATGGCAGGAGAGAGAGGAATATTGGAACTATGACTACGATGTAAAAGATGACAATTTAAAAAAGGACATCGAAGGTGCCAGGAACTATGCGAGGGAACTAGTACGAGATTTCCTTAAAGGTCTAAAAGAAACATCAAAAGTTGCAGCAAAAGGAGCATGGGAAGGTGCTTATGGATACATAATTGCAGGCATTTTTCTAACAATCATCTTTGGACTAATTCGAGCCTGCATATAAAAAAGAAAAAGTGTGTTTTGCTCACACTTCCTCTTTGAGGTTAAACTATGGCTTGTAAGGCAACATCTGTTGTGTAGTCTCCAGAACCCTAAAAGTTGCTCTTGGGCTTCACTGCGTTTTCATTTAACTTTCCGTTAAAGCATAACATGCCCCTACCCAAAATCACCTGATTTTGGGTAGGTATTGCCAATATGAATATCAATACATTAGGTCTGAATTGAAAAGCGGTTTTTTCTTATTGCTGCATTAAAAACTTGACTATAGCGGTTAAGCTTCCTCGCAGCATTCTTAGTATTTCGGCGATACCTTTGTTTCTGTCGCTGTTTTTGCGTCTAAGATTCCTCCATATTGATATGGCTGACAGCGATAAGCGCAATAACGTATCCAGATTCCTCGCAGCGACATCCTTCTTTCGCTTGATCGTAAGCCATCAGCAAACCCCGTATTGCAGGGCTCCTTCTAAAATGTTGGAGATATTTTCAAAATCTTGTAGGAGTCTCCAAGATTCTTGGAACAAGTCTCGGATTCTTGGAGGATATTCTCAAAGGATGTCAGAGGACACCCTTCTGCTTGAGATTGTGCGGAAGGAGTTCCAGCAGGTTGCGTGAGTAGTCCTCGTCATAGTCGTGGATGTGGGTGAAGAAGTGGTTCAGCCACTTGCGCACATCGACCTGAGCCAGTTTGCAGCATCCCATAAAGGTGTAGATGATGGCAGCGTTTTCGGCGGTATCATGGTTTCCGCAGAAGAGATAGTTCTTACGCCCCAAAGCCATATTGCAATCTTTTCTCACATGGGGAGCTTGGATCGGCAGGGTTGGGTGGTCTTTGTATAAGGAGGTCACTCCAACTCGCAGGCATACGCATATCTGCGCCGTAAGTAATTTGCCAACTATATCTTTCAGTACCTCAAATCTGAAATTGAGACCGGCAAAATTGCATAGAAGGAAGCAGTATGTTGGATATATTGAAACGTTTTCTCTATGCGAGAAAAGAATACGACAAGAAGCATCTGTCGATGGACTGGAACCTTGATGTCAGGCCTGATTCTGATCACACAGTACTGTTTCCTCCGCTCTCACGACCGGAGATAAAGCGACTGCAGCGCCAGTTGCCGACAGCTTTTCTGCATGGTGTAGAAAAGTGAAATGCTTTAGGTATTCATCATTAGATTAAATTCTATACCTACTTAGGCATCAGGGATTCACGATAACGTTTCGGTGACATTCCGAGGTATCGGGAAGCATATCGGGTGAAGCTGGCAGGATTCTTTTTTCAGAATATGTTCCCAAGCCGATGAACTTATGTTCCTCTTTTGAAGTGCTTATGAGCTATTTTTCAATTGATTATAAAGTTTCAGACAGATGACCCTACTGCGTTACATAGCACTGATTAAGTGAATAACTTACGAGTTGTGAAGCTGCTAACTAACGGCTATAGGTAGTGAATAACTTACGGCTTGACAACTCGTAAGCTTACGGC
>JAQXRN010000135.1 GCA_029218545.1 Bacillota bacterium
TTGCGATGATACTTTATTCGTATCTTTATTATTTGAAACATAATCAGGATAAGGATTATTAAGGGAGATGAGTACAATGGTGAAGAAACAAATTAGTAAAAAGCAATTTATAATTTATTTGATAGTAGCATTTGGACTTGCGTGGATATTGGAAATTGTTGGCAGTATTTTTGCGAACAAAGGGAATCAGATATTATTTACTGTTTCTCTGATGATAGCTATGTATATGCCATTTTTAGGTGTTCTTATTGCGAGAATTCCATTAAAGGGAATGGGATGGGTACCACATCTAAAAGGGAGAATAAGATATATTTTCTTCTCATTATGGATGCCAGCCTTGCTCAGCATTATTGGAGGAGTTTTGTTCTTCATGCTTATTCCAAAGGCATTTGATCCAGAGTTTACAACGATTCGCTTGCAATTGGAACAGGTAGGAGCATTGGAACAACTTGAAGCACAGGGATTAACAATACCGATGTATATTTTGATAACTTCCATTCAGGCAATTACATATGCTCCATTTATAAATATGTTTGTTGCACTCGGTGAAGAGGTTGGATGGCGAGGAGTAATGTATTCATATCTTAAGGAGAAGTTTGGTGTAACAAGGGGACGTATTTTTGGAGGTGCTATCTGGGGATGCTGGCATTGGCCTGTGATGATTCTCGCAGGTTATGAATACGGAAAAGAATACATTGGCGCTCCTGTACTTGGACCGATTGTATTTTGCTTAAGTACAATTGCGATGGGTATTATGCTTGATTATGTATATGAGAAGACAGAAACTATATGGATGCCATCTCTTATGCATGGTGCAATAAATGCCTTTACTATTTTTATTTATTTGGTAAAACCAGAGTATTCAGGATTAGCGATTTTGGGACCGGCTTACATAGGAATTATTAGTATGGTTCCAATGTTGGCACTGGCGGTCATTATATGCTTAAAACAGAGCAAGAAACAGGCGTAACTTTGCACACAAAATTGAAATTTTTCGTGAACAATTACAATATTCTATTCCTGCTTCAAGGATGATAACAAAAAGGGGTATCCCGTCAAGCCGATAAAGCTGGCATTGACTGGATGCCCCATTTTTGTTTTATGGATAATCAAGCAGGAATGGAAAGGTATGAAAAAAGTCCATTTGTCCTATTTATGTCCATTTTATGTCATTTCCAAATGTGTTATTATGTAGGTGTAAAGGAATATCAAACGACGCAAACTGTATCGATTTTTTCGATGCAGTTTTTTTCGTGGGAAAAACCATGGCGAGAGGAGGTGGTTTGGATGCTGACAGAAGATGAAAAAAATAACCTTGAATTGTTGCAATACATAAAAGAGCATAGTACATTAAATATATCTAAGATACAGGCTGAGCTTGAATTGGAAAAAAGTAGACGCTATCTAGAGCAACATAAATATGAAATCTATCAGGGTGCAAACGGAGATTATTATTCCTATCTTCCTGACGCATCCAAGCCAAATGGCAGAAGAAAAATTCACAGAAAAACAAAGGAAAGCATTACAAAGGTTATTGTAGATTTTTACTACAGACAGGAACAAGAGACTGAAAAAGCCCCTAGTTTTGCAGAATGCTTTGAAATTTGGCAGGGATTTTCTTTGGAAAATTTTAAGGTAAGTAAAAATACCTACGACAGACGCCAAAATGATTTTGACCGATTTTTGAAGGATACTTCTTTTGCAAATGCACCGATCGACACACTTGGGGAATCGGAGATACTTGATTTTTTGGATGATATTTTGAAAAAGTATTATCAGAAAATTGCGAGAAAAGCATTCAACAATATGAAGAGCCTGATAAAAGGCACCTTTGATTTTTCGAAGAGTCGACTTCGAATGAATTGTATTTTGCCAGAGTATGTCTTATCGTCCTATGTGGTTTCATCAAGGCAGTTTAAGTCGTCAGGACAAAAAGCACAGGTTTTTAAGAATGATGAAACGGATAAGCTTATTCAAAAAATCACAACAGAGCACTGGAATGATTTAAGATATCTTGGTCTTTTATTTATGTTGTTTACAGGGGTACGCTTGGGTGAACTGGTAACTTTGCAGACGGATGATTTTTTACCAAACCAAAAGTTATACATCCAAAGAACTCTTACAAAGGAGAAGGATGAGAACGGTCATTCAAAGCGTGTTGTATCTTCCTTTACGAAAACTGAAAAAAGTAATGCAGAGATATATCTGTCTGAGGATGCGCTGATGATTGCAAGACAAATCAGGAAAGTGCGGTTTCAAAATGGTATTACTTGTAAATGGTTTTTCTCAGAGAATAATGAGGACTATATTGCAGATACGATATTTGATAAGACTATTCGTAAGCTATGCAGAGACCTACAAATCGAGGAAAGAGGATGCCATAAACTCAGGAAGACATATTGTAGTCAGTTGCTCGATCAGGGAGTGAGTGAGAAGGTTGTACAGAATCAGCTGAGACATTCAGACATTAAGACTACACAGACACATTATCACTTCGGGGTAAAAGAAGATAAAGCTATTAGAGAGAGTATTAACAGTGTAAAGCAGCTTAGCAAGTTTTTGCCTGCCTGTAATCATTAAAATAGGGTTTTGAGAACTTTTTTGAGTACTTGAGATTTGATAAGCGCTGGAAGGGTTGAAAAATAAGGCTTTGTGAAAAGACCTTGTCTTCGAGTCCCGTCTCGCGCTCTT
>JAQXRN010000136.1 GCA_029218545.1 Bacillota bacterium
ATCGGATAAATTCAAACCCGCGCGCGTTGTATATGTTTCGTGCGACCCGGCTACCTTATCAAGAGATATAAAGCTTTTCGGTGAAAAAGGCTACCGGCTTACCGAATATACTCCTGTCGATATGTTTCCGAGAACCTATCACGTTGAGACGGTTGTTCAGTTGGTTAGAAAAAAGCCGGATACATATATCGACATTACCGTTGATATGGACGAGCTGGATTTAACATCATCCGAAGCAAAGGCAACTTACGATGAAATAAAAGATTACATATTCAATAAACATAGTGTAAAAGTATCTTCGCTTTATATTGCTCAGGTAAAGCAAAAGCACGGTATTATCGAAAGAGATTGTTACAACAATCCTAAGAAAGATAACCCAAAACAGCCTCAATGCCCACCGGAAAAAGCAAAGTTAATTGAGGAAGCATTGCGATATTTTAAGATGATACCGTATCGCATGGCATAAAGTCATCAATCGAGCCTGTGGTGTTGATGTCAAGGAAAGATAAATAGGAGCCAGAAAGTGGCGTATTTCCGGACTTTTTCGGAAGTTAGAAATAGAAGCCTAACTCCTGAAAAGGCTCAGTTGCTTTATATGGAAACATATTTACTACGAAAATGAGTGTCAGGTTGTAACCTCGGATTAGATAACAAAGGGTTGAGTGTGTGGATTAGATGTCAGGGATTTTGAAGCGATTTTTGCAAGAGGAAAAAGTTGACAACAAATCTGGCAACTCGATACTAAGGGTATTTTCGGGCAGTGGATTTGATGTTATAGGAGGAGATTCCCTTGGGGAGAGGAAAGAAAAAAAGAGTGGCCAAAAGAAAAAAGCATATGTTTACAAGAAATGCTATTAGAGCAAAGATGGGAAAACCGTTTTTTTTTACTTTGACTCATTGTAATAAAAAAATGAGTGGAATATCGAATAAATATAATTATAAAGCCAATATGCGTAAGATTTGTTTTGTGGGTGCACGTTTTTATAACGTTAAATATCAGGCATCTATTATGACAGATTGTAATTATCGAGATGCAAGTATTATTGGAGTGGATTATTTCAACTGTAATATGCGTGAAACATCATTTAAAAATGCACGATTAAAGAATGTAGTATTTTTTAATTGTAATCTCAAAGGCGTGGATTTTGCAGGAGCTTAATTTGATGATGTTACATTTATTAGTACAAATCTGCAGGAGCCAAAAAACCTTAATCTTGATAATCCGGGAATCAGAATTTTACGTACTTATAGGACGATTAACATTGATAGATTAGTTGAGGACAGATTATTAGTATTGGCGAAGAATGAGTCGATATTTAATGCTAAGGTACTTCATGTGAATAAGAATAAATTAAATCAATGGACGATTGGCTTAATTTATGACAAGTATGGTATCGATGGAATAGACACACTTAGTCGGATTCTATGCAAGAAAGAAAAGTGGAATAATATGTACACTGTCTTTTCGTATATGTT
Source organism: Bacillota bacterium (assembly GCA_029218545.1). Classification (GTDB taxonomy): domain Bacteria; phylum Bacillota; class Clostridia; order Peptostreptococcales; family Anaerovoracaceae; genus Fimisoma. Next base: position 1,477 of record JAQXRN010000136.1, read on the forward strand.
GCTAATTGAAAATTGGAATAAAAAATGATATAATAATTAAGTCCTGCTCCGGAACCAGTGATGGTGTATGCTAACTTGTATAAATGAGGACACATAACATTAGCAAGTATTCGAGGAGGGATGTCTAAGATTAGTAATATCTTAACGTTTTTATCTTTTGTTGTATTATTGTTGAGCTCTATAATTGATTGTAACTTCCTATCCCGATTACTCGGGGGTTCGAGCAAATAAGAAGTATTTTCACCCTCTTAGGCAGTTTTGTCTCGGAGGGATTTTTTTTACAAATAATTCACAAAAAAGTATTGCTTTGCCCTAAGGGTAATGTTTTATAATGGATTGTGTTAGGAGGTGGTGCAGTGGGATACAAAGTTAAATGGGTAGAAGAACATCTTGGAATTTCGCGTAAGGCATTACGTAACTATGAAAGACTTGGTTTAATGCCACCAAATAAAGGTGGAAAATATCGAGATTATTCGGATGAAGATATTGACCGTATATGGAGTATAAAACTTCTTCAAGGTGTGGGGTACTCGTTAACAGAAATTCGCGAGCTCATGGATAATCCAGAAGCAGATTTTTATAAATCAATCTCAGAAAAAGTTGTTGAGCTTGAAAGAAAACGAGATGACATTACAAATTTCATAGAATTTGCGAAAACCATCAAGCTTACAGGTCGAGTTCCAACCACTAAAGAAGTGGGTAGCATTAGGTATTCCGAGTTCATGGAGTATTCAAGGGAAAATTGGAACTTTTATATTGAACCAAAAGCGGCTTCCTATTTAGATGCAATGGAATTAATACAGGATGCTAATGAACAGGAACTTTCTGAAATTGATATTGACGGATTAGAGTCTCTTGCAAATTTGATGGGGGATTATCAGGAAATGCAATACACATATACGATAAATGCCTACTATCAAATATTATCAAGAATGAAGTCACTTGACTTTAAC
>JAQXRN010000137.1 GCA_029218545.1 Bacillota bacterium
CACCAATCGCAATCGAAGAAGGATTAAGATTTGCGATCAGAGAAGGTGGTAGAACAGTAGGTTCCGGAGTAGTATCTGAAATCATCGAATAAAAGTGAGGTTCAAAAGCTTTGCTTTTGCTAAACCGAACTTTCGCAAAGCCAATAGACTTTCAAGAGACCCGAAATTTTCGGGTCTCTTTTTTGCATATAATCACTTGCTCTAAACACGGCAAAATGGTAAAATTAGCCTATCAAAGCGATTTAGAAAGGAACACAAAAGATGGATTTAATTACCGGTATTAAAGAAAGAAGAAGTATTAGAAAGTTCCAGGATAAGAAGGTTCCAAGAGAACTGCTGGAAGAAATAGTAAACATCTCTGCTTATGCGCCTTCATGGAAGAATACTCAGGTTGCGAGATATATAATTGTAGATGATGAGCAGAAGATAGCAGAACTAGCAAATGAAAAAGTAGCATATGGATTTGAAGGAAATGTTGCAGCGCTTAAAGGAGCAGCGGCAATATTAATCCTTACATATGTAAAGGGAAGATCCGGTTATGAACGTGACGGAAGCTTTTCTACTAAGAAGGAAGACAGATGGCAGATGTTCGATGCAGGTATTGCAGCTCAGACTTTCTGTCTGGTTGCCCACGAAAAGGGTTTGGGCACAGTAATTCAGGGATACTTTGACGAAGATGAAATTAGAAAGGTGGTTGAAATCCCGGAAGATCAGGAAGTTGCAGCATTGATTCCTGTAGGATATCCTGATATTGAGCCAGCAGCACCTCCAAGAAAAGATGCTTCAAAACTATTAACATTCAGATAAAACAATTATTAAAATTAAGTTGCCATAAGTAAATAAAAGTTATATAATGAAAGCGGTAAAAAGCCTTGCATAAGGCTTTTTATTATGCAGAAATTTATATCAGGTTTTATTTCTTCCAGAATCGAACAGAATCGAAAGGTTAGATGAACTATGCGAAGCGAAAGAAAAAGAAGAGAAAAAGAGGAGTCGTTAATGCGCCAGAAGGAAAACAAAGGCAAAAACGGACAGTATAGGATAATATCTATTATATATATGATTGCGTTGCTTTTGTTTGTTGGACTGATGGTGTGGATGAATATTCTGCCGGTTTATCTGCTTGTGGCATCGATTGTTGCCTTGGGGTTGATTACAATATTTACGGTTCCGGTGCTTTTCAGTGAAAAGGGAAAGCTGAAACGGAAGAAAAAAGCTCGCGTTGTTGCATGCGTTATGATTATTGTTCTTGCAGGAATCAGTTACTATATGGCTCACACTCTTGCGTTCTTAAACAGCATAAGCGGATACATAGGGGATGTAAATGCAGACAGAAAGAGCATCCAGGTCGATGTTACGGAAGAACCCTTCAACATATTGGTGAGTGGAATAGATGTAACCGGTGATATTAAGACTGTTTCAAGAAGCGATGTGAATATGGTTGTAACAGTTGATCCAAGAAATAAAGAAATATTGCTGACATCTATACCAAGAGATTACTATATTAAACTTCCGTCAAAAAATGCCATGGACAAGCTAACTCACACAGGAAACTTTGGTGCTGAAGAAACAATTGGAGCTGTTGAAAATTTACTTGATATAGAAATAAATTACTATGTAAAAGTAAATTACTCAACAATAACGAATATGGTGGATGCGATGGGCGGAATAGATATTGTTTCTCCGTATTCCTTTGATACTCACGGAATGTCTGTCTACTATCACTTTGACGAAGGGCCTATCCATCTTGACGGAAGCCATGCACTTGCATACTGCAGAGAAAGAAAGTCGTGGGTAGACGGAGATATGCGCAGGAACGAAAACCAGCAGCTTGTTTTAGAAGCTATGATTAAAAAGGCAACAAAAGGATCGACTATTTTATTCAAATACGGAAATATTCTGGATTCAATAAAAGGAACTATTGAAACTGATATGAAAAAAAGTGACATGACCGATCTTGTAAAAATGCAGTTAAAAGACATGGCGTCATGGAATATAAGTAAACAGGCCGTAAAGGGAACACCGCAGATGGCGTACTGCTATTCTCTTGGTGCTGAGGCATCGGTAGTAGCCAGAGATGATGCTAGCGTCAAGGCAGCATCTAAAGAGATTGAAAGAGTAATGACCATATAGCGACGGCCATGTAATGTGTAAATATTAATAAATAGAAAGTATTTTTAAAAAAGCTTGTTGACATTGACAAAGTGCTGATTTATAATAAATAGGCGACTTTATGATTATCAAGCGAAAAAAGCTTATGAAAGCTTTGAAATTTCAAGTAAAACGGAGGAATCGACATGAGAGTAAAAGTAACACTGGCATGCACAGAATGTAAGCAGAGAAATTACAATACGATGAAAAACAAGAAGAATGACCCAGATCGTATTGAAATGAACAAATATTGCAGATTCTGCAAGAAACATACTACTCACAAGGAAACAAAATAATTAAGGAGTGATTTAGTATGGCAAAAGAAAAAGGAAAAAAGACTGGTTTCGGTGATTATTACAAGGGAATTAAAACCGAAATGAAGAAGGTTGTTTGGCCTACTAAGAAGGAAGTTGCATCTTATACAGCCGTTGTTATTGCGACTTGTGCGATTTTCGCACTTGGATTTTGGTTAATAGATACAGGTGTTTTAGCCGCTCTTAAAGGTATTTTGGGAGTACAATTAGGTTAAAGTTCGAAGCTGAATAGTGTTCGAATATACTTCAACATAATTTGAAAAGAGAAGGTACAAAAAATGTCTGATATTGAAAACAAAGGCGTATCCCCATTAGAGGGTGAAGGCATCAGAGGTGACGGCAAAGCAAAATGGTATGTTGTTCACACTTATTCTGGCCACGAAAACAAAGTTAAAGTTAATATCGAAAAGATGGTTGAGAACCGCGGAATGCAGGATTTAATTATCGACATTGTTGTGCCGACGGAAGACAGAGTTGAAATAAAAGATGGTCAGAAAAAAGTAAAGACCAAAAAGATATTTCCGGGTTATGTAATCATAAAGATGGTTGTAACAAACGAATCTTGGTATCTGGTACGTAACACTCAGGGCGTTACGGGGTTTGTAGGACATGGTTCAGAACCTATTCCTCTAACTGATGAAGAAGTTGCCAGAATGGGAATAGAAAAGGTTTACATCGATCTGGACGTGGAAGTCGGAGAGACAGTGCGTGTAATCAACGGTCCTTTCGAAAGCTTTATGGGCGTAGTAGAAGAGATAAACAAAGAGAAACAGGTACTGAGAGTAAAGGTTTCCATGTTTGGTAGAGATACACCTGTTGAACTTGAATTCAGTCAGGTGGACAAACTTAGCTAGAGTTTGACTCTAGAAAATCTATAGAAAGGAGAGAAAAGGAATGGCAAAGAAGGTTGAAGGTTTTATTAAACTTCAGATTCCTGCAGGTAATGCAAATCCAGCACCTCCAGTTGGTCCAGCTTTAGGTCAGAAGGGTGTTAACATCATGGATTTCTGTAAGCAGTTCAATGCTAGAACACAGGAACAGAAGGGTATGATTATCCCTGTAGTAATCACAGTTTATTCTGACAGATCCTTTACATTTATCTGTAAAACACCTCCAGCAGCAGTTCTTCTTAAGAAAGCAGCAGGCTTAGACACAGCGTCTGGCGAACCAAACAAAAAGAAAGTTGCTACTATTACAAGAGCTCAGGCTGAAGAAATTGCAAAGACTAAGATGCCGGACTTAAATGCCGCAAGCTTAGAAGCCGCTACAGAAATGATTAAGGGTACTGCTAGAAGCATGGGTATCGTTGTAGAAGATTAATTTAAGATGGGAGACTTAACAGTCGCTTGAACCACAAGGAGGTAAAGAATGCCTAAGAGAGGTAAAAATTACAAGGCTGCAGTTGCAAGCTTTGACAAGACAGCTTTACATGAAGTAAACGAAGCATTAAAGATTGCCGTTGAAGCTTCAAAAGCAAAATTTGACGAAACAGTAGAAGTACACATTAAGCTTGGCGTAGACGGAAGACACGCTGACCAGCAGGTTAGAGGTGCAATCGTTCTTCCTCACGGAACAGGTAAGACAAAGAAGGTTCTTGTATTCGCAAAAGGACCAAAGGCAGCAGAAGCTGAAGCAGCTGGTGCTGATTATGTAGGTGCTGAAGAACTGGCTCAGAAGATTCAGACTGAAAACTGGTTTGACTTCGACGTTGTAGTAGCAACTCCTGATATGATGGGTGTTGTTGGTAGATTAGGTAAGATTTTAGGACCTAAGGGATTAATGCCAAACCCTAAGTCAGGTACAGTTACTATGGACGTAACAAAGGCTCTTCAGGAAATCAAGGCTGGTAAAGTTGAATACAGACTTGACAAGACAAACATTATCCACACACCAATCGGAAAGGTTTCCTTTGGTGCGGAAAAGTTAACTGACAACTTCAACGCTCTTCTTGAAGCAGTTGTTAAGGCTAAGCCAGCAGCAGCTAAGGGACAGTACTTAAGAAGTGTAACAGTAGCTTCAACAATGGGTCCTGGAGTTAAGGTAAACCCTGCAATCATCCAGTTCTAATTAAAGATTGACCTATTGCAAGTAAATTAGAAATTTAACCGTAGACAGCGGGTGCGAAAGCTTAATTTCCCGCCGAGGTACAATATAAAATATTGACCTCGCCTGCCTATGTAGACGAGGTTTTTTTATGGAGTACCAATTCTGCTCCCTAAAAAGAGCAAGAAAGGAGAAAAAGTATATGTCATTAGAAGCACAGAAAGCAAAACAGATTATTATTGACGAAATCAAAGGTAAATTAGACGGAGCTCAGTCAGCAGTAGTTATCGACTACATGGGTATCTCTGTTGCAGAAGCAGACGCTATGAGAAAGAAACTTCGTGAAGCAAATGTAGACTACACAGTTTACAAGAATACTCTTGTAAAGAGAGCTATCGAAGGAACTGAATTTGCAGGACTTGCAGAAGTTCTTGAAGGACCAAGCGCAATCGCTATTTCTAAGGATGATGCGACTGCACCAGCAAGAGTTCTTAACGAAGTAATCAAAGAATATAAGAAAATGGAATTCAAAGCAGGTGTTGTAGAAGGAAACTTCATGGACAAGAATGCTATTCAGGCTGTAGCTGACATTCCATCAAGAGACGTTCTTATTGCTAAGTTTATGGGTTCAATCCAGTCACCAATCGGCAAGGCTGTAAGAACATTCCAGGCAATTGCAGACGCAAAAGCTGAATAATCAGCTTGTAGGCGATTGAATAATATCAAACGAAAACACATTAAATAGAAATTTATAAAGGAGATTAAAAAAATGACTAAAGAACAGATTATCGAAGCTATCAAAGCGATGACAGTTTTAGAATTAAACGAATTAGTTAAGGCTTGTGAAGAAGAATTCGGAGTATCCGCAGCAGCTCCAGTAGCAGTTGCAGGTGTTGCAGCAGCAGGTGCAGCAGAAGAAGAACAGACTGAATTCACTGTAGTATTAGAAAGCGCTGGCGCAGAAAAGATCAAAGTAGTAAAGGCAGTTAAGGACTTAACTGGTTTAGGCTTAAAGGATGCTAAGGAATTAGTAGACGGTGCTCCTTCAACAGTTAAGGAAGGTATCGAAAAGGCTGAAGCGGAAGCAATCAAGAAGAGCCTTGAAGAAGTTGGCGCAACAGTTGTTCTTAAATAAGATAAACTGCTTAACTTTATATTCGAAAACAATGAAAGGGAGAAGCTATCTCCCTTTTTTATTTTAAGGAATATCACATCAGCCACCTCTTGTTATTTGCCGCAATTAAGCCAAAAATTGTCCTATAAGAGATGAAAAGTCGGGGGGAATAGAAAAGTAACTGCATAGAGCGATAAAAAGGTATTTAGAAGGGAAATGGCCTCTGAGAGAGACTTGCTCTCAGGAATGTTTGGGTAACAAGGAATGCTAATTATCTGTTAGTTAGCATGAGTGAGTAAAGAAATATTAGAAACATAATAATTTAATAATTAAAAATCTAATAACATGTTGACAAAGACAAAAAAAGGTGGTAATATAACAAAGCTGTCGCTTGAGAAAGACTGAGAAGACAAACTAAAAAAACTTGAAAAAAGTAGAAAAAGGGTGTTGACAAAGGGTTTAACAAGTGATAATATAAATAAGCTGTCTGATGACAGCAAAGAACCTTGAAAACTTCATAGTATGGAAATTTAGTCAAATAAATTGAAACAATCAGCTAAATTGGTAAGACAATTAAGGGGAGTGTTTCCGACAATTTCTTAAAAACAATAATTCTAGTGAAAAGAATTAAAACGAACGCAAGT
>JAQXRN010000138.1 GCA_029218545.1 Bacillota bacterium
CCAAGCTCTTCGCATGTTTCGAAGATTTTCTCAACACCGCGTCCCCACGTTTCGATATAACCGGCAAGATAAAAAACACGGGCAATGTTTGGATTGTATGGTTCAGAAGTATGCGGTCCCAGCAGTGTTTCCAGTGTCCAACCGGATGGCAGAATACAGGAATTACTGATTCTCATTTCTTCATCACTGATGCGGATCTGGATCGGAGAGCCAAACATGTAACAGTTATGAACCAATGCATTATAAATCGCTTCGCGGATAGCATCTCTGGCATAGGGATATGTTTCAATCCTGCGGTCATGGCTATAAGTGATAGCCGCCTTCAGGTATTTCAGGTAAATAACATCGATGATCTTATCCGCTGTGTTGATCAGAGATCCTTCGAAGAGATCCTGATACTGTAGATCAGATCCGACACCGAAATGACCAACCTTAGTGTAACTGCCGGTCTGAACTATCTCACATTTATTAGTGAATAACAGAACGGCAGAACGTTTAAGCTTACCATTCTCAGTAAGGTGCAGCTTTTCCAATAATTCTTCTGTGGAAACATTCAGGTCTTCAGATTTCATTCGTTTACAGCGACGTGCTTCGCGCTTGAAGATTTTGATGCTTTCATCATCGATATCATCCATGGTTATGCCTTCTACGATGGCATCTTCCCAATGTACACCGGCTCTTTTCATAATAAAATCCGACAATGCGATACCTGTCAATAACTGCTTGGTGCTGCCGCTACGGTAATGAAACTCCCCATAATAGCTGACCGGAAAACTGCTTGGGGACACAATGATCTCCAGATATTCAAGCCCTTCTTTTTCATAAAGGTTGACATCAGCAACAATACCCATGGTATTTCGAATTTTGTTTGGGATATCTTCCAATAGTTTCTTGCTGTTTTTAACACCAATGACCCTTCCGTCATCTTTGATGCCGATATAGATTTTGCCGCCTTGCGCATTTGCAAAACCGCAGATCCATTTGAGATATTCATCTCTCCAGGACTCTTTCCATTCAATGTTCTGACTTTCAGCCATTCACATGCACCTCACTTACAATAACCTTCTCAACATCTTTATAGCGGGCATCAGCAGGTTTAACCGCGTCCTCCGGAATAATCCACATCTTTCCCGCACGCATAGCTCCTTCGATACGACCCTCTGCACAAAGGATTGCGACCCGCCTTGCCGATAAGTTCCATTTTTCTCCGATTTCAAAGGTTGATAAATATTTCATAATAGCCTCTCCAGATTGCCGGTTTCCCAGTTTCAATACAAATTCTCTACACACTATTATATTCTATTTGCTGAATAATATCAATAGATGCAACAGAACATATGTTCTTTGGTGAGACGCGATTATCTTTTCACAATTAGAAGTACAATTAGAAGTCTATCAGATATGGTGTACCAAAAAACGTACTCTAAACTATTGACATCTCTGCTTTTCTTGCATTATTGCAAGAATTTCGTTCCTGAAAAAAATAAATTCCGTAAATGCCATATTTTTTCTGTCAGCCGAACAATCTCCGTATAAGTACATAGGATGAAAAATCCGAGAAAATACAGGAGGTAAACGACATGGATATTTTTGAAAATGTCAAATCAAACATCAGCATGAGGAGCGTCGCGGAGGCGTATGGAGTCAGGGTTAATCGTCATAATAGAGGGCTTTGTCCGTTTCATGATGACAGACATCCAAGTATGCTGGTCGCAGAGGATCACTATCATTGTTTTGCCTGTGGGGCACATGGAGATGTGATCAATTTCGTTGCTGAGCTTACAGATCTTAGACCCTATGAGGCGGCGAAACAGCTTGCAGCACAGTATGGGCTGCAGGAAGGAATTCCTCCATCACCGGAGATACAACTGAAGAAAAGAAAACTTGCAGAAGCACAGCAGCTCCGTAACAGAGAGAGGCTGTGCTTTTTGGTTCTAAGTGACTTCAGATGGCTTCTGATCCGATGGAAAGACAAGTATGCACCTAAGGATCCGGATGAGGAATGGGATGAACACTTTGTGGAAGCATGTCAGAAACTCGATCAGGTAGAGTATCAGTTGGATCTGCTTTTGGAAGGTACACAGGGGGAAAAGGCACTATTGATGGATGAGTTGCTTAGGAGTGGAAAGCTTGCAGAATTGCAGGAGCGTCTTAAGCAGGAAAAAATGGAGGACAATTATGGGAAAGAAAAAAGTATTGCCGGCTAATGCGCCGGTATGGATCACAGAGGAACTGAAGATTTCAGAACCTTTGTATTGTAGGATGTTTCTTAAGAAACACCCTATGCGGTATATCGGAGATACCTTTTTTAACGAGGATGGAACCGTTACTGATGTGGCTCTTTTGAAACAGGAAATCTGCTCAGATATCAGCGGTTGGGTGACCAGTAAACTGGCAAATAAGGTCAATGATCTTTGGAATGCTATGAAGATGCTCGCGGCGGCGAATGAGATTCCTATTCATACGGATCGCATTCATGTCGCAAATGGCACGTTATATCTGGATGGCAGATTTGTGGAGGAAAAACAGTACTGCAGAAATCGCCTTACGGTAGCTTATAACCCGGATGCTCCGACTCCGGAAAGATGGCTGGATTTCCTGCGTCAGCTTTTGGAGGAAGAGGATATTCCCACTTTACAGGAATACCTTGGCTATTGTCTTCTTCCGGTTACAAAGGCTCAGAAAATGATGATGATCATCGGGCGAGGCGGCGAAGGTAAATCGAGGATCGGTATCGTAATGAATGCCCTTCTTGGAAAGGCCATGAATACGACCAGCATCCAGAAGGTTGAAAATGATAAATTCGCACGGGCAGATCAGGGAAACAAGCTCCTCATGGTGGATGACGACATGGACATGAATGCCTTGAAGAAAACGAATTATATCAAGTCCATCGTCACTTCGGAAGGAAAGATGGATGTGGAGAAAAAGCATGCACAGAGCTTTCAGGATCAGCTGTATGTACGTTTTCTCTGCTTTGGAAATGGAGTACTGACAGCACTTCATGACCGTTCGGATGGTTTCTTCCGCAGGCAGATCATTCTGACTACAAAGGACAAGCCTGCAGACAGAGTAGATGATCCGTATCTGGTAGAAAAACTTATCCAGGAGAAGGAAGGCATATTTCTTTGGTGCCTGGAAGGGTTAAAACGCCTGATTGCCAATGATTATCACTTTACGATCAGTGACAGAGCCAGAGCGAATATTGCATCTGCAATCAAAGAAGCGAACAACATCTTCGATTTCCTTGCATCAGAGGGATATGTTGAATTCATCGATGGAGGCGAGGCAGGCACTGCGGAGTTATACAAGTCATATGTCGATTGGTGCAATGATAATGCTGAGAATTCATTTTCAATGAAAAGCTTCTCTACTACTCTGGCACAGAACGCAGAACGTTATCATCTGTCTCCGACAAATAATGTTTATGTTGGCAAAGGTAAGCGATGCCGCGGGTATCAGGGAATCCAGATCTATGATCCGGATAATCCGTTTATAAGATAATTTCAAAAACATGTGTACATGCGTACATAAGTACTGTCTTAACAAGGCAGGCTACAGTACGCCTGTACGCACGTACAGTCACTTTTTAGTTTTTTCGTAATATAAGGAGATATAAGAAATGGCAGCACAGTATGCAATTATGAGATTTAAGAAATACAAAGGACCGGAGATCAGCCCTATTGAGGCACACAATGAACGTACTAAAGAGAGTTATGCAAGCAATCCGGATATCGATACCAGCAGGTCACATCTGAATTTTCATCTGATTGAACCGCAGGGCAGATACCGTACCGAGGCAGAGAAGCAGATTGCAGAGGCCGGTTGCAGAACCAGAAAAGACAGTATCAGGCTGGTGGAGGTATTATTTACCGCCAGTCCTGAGTTCTTTCAGGGTAAGAAGAAGAAGGATGTAAAGGAGTTCTTTCAGGAAGCATTAAGCTTTTTGGAAAGCAGGCAGAATCCTAATACGATTATTTCAGCAGTGGTGCACATGGACGAGAAAACTCCCCATATGCACCTTTCTTTTGTCCCTCTGACAGAAGATGGAAGGCTCAGTGCAAAGGATCTCGTAGGGAATAAGAAGAAACTCACACAGTGGCAGGATGAGTTTTGGGAGCACATGGTAGAGAAATATCCGGATCTGGAGCGCGGCCAGAGCGCAAGTGAGACCGGAAGGAACCATATTCCTCCTCGACTCTTTAAGCAGATGACCCGTCTTACAAAGCAGAAGGAAAAAATTGATGCTCTTATCTCAGATGCTAACTTCTTTAATTCCAAAGGGAAAATTGATGAGGTGGCAAAGCTGTTGGATAAGTATATTCCCGCTGTGGCAAAGATGGATACGGAATTGAAGAAATACCGAGTCGGATATGCTCAGCTGGAGCGAAAGAATAAATCATTGGAAAAACAGAATGAACGTCTTGCAGAGCAGCTGGAAGAAGAACAGCACGAAAGTATCCTGAAAAAGATGGAGGATATGCGTCTTAGGAGAGATTATGACGCAGCGGTATCTCTGCTGGAACGTATTCCAAAAGAGGTTCTGGATGTATATTCCGGAAAAGAAGACAGGCAGAACAGGAGGAAACAGGCACATGAATTATAATGATGAATGGAACGGTCTGGCAGATTTCCTGGCCGGTATCATTGCAAAGTATGCAGAAAAGATGGATCTGGATAATCTTCCGGATCCGGACAAGTATTATAAACGTAAGCAGATGGAAAGTATGTACAGACAGTACATGAAACTGAGCGCGAAAAAGCGAGCAGCATAATCTTCGGGGCTGATTTGGTATCAAGATACTGAGTCAGCCCTGCTTTTTTGTTTATGTTGCGAATTGAAGGAATGGGATAATTGTGTTATTCTATACGTGGACATATTGTCCAAAACATAAAACAGAGAGGATGAGCCGATGACAAAAGAAAAAACAAAGGTTTATTTATATACACGTGTCTCCACTGCAATGCAGATTGATGGCTATTCTCTGGAAGCACAACGAAGCCGAATGAAAGCTTTTGCCGAATTCAATGATTTTGAAATCGCTGGCGAATATGAAGATGCCGGTAAATCCGGAAAGTCCATAGAAGGACGAAATGAGTTCAATCAGATGATGGAGGATATCAAGACCGGCAAGGATAAGGTTTCCTATGTCCTTGTATTTAAGCTATCGCGTTTTGGCCGTAATGCAGCCGATGTATTATCAACCCTTCAGACTATGCAGGACTTTGGGGTGAATCTGATCTGTGTGGAAGATGGTATCGATAGTTCAAAGGATGCTGGTAAGCTGATGATCTCGGTTCTGTCTGCAGTAGCTGAGATTGAGCGTGAGAATATTCGTATTCAGACTATGGAAGGTCGTATTCAGAAGGCACGCGAAGGCAAGTGGAATGGAGGCTTTCCACCCTATGGCTATAAGCTTGTAAACGGCCTTCTGGAGATCAATGAAGAGGAAGCCCCGGCAATCATAACCATTTTTGAACAGTATGTGGGCACTGATATGGGTTCGACAGGAATAGCCCGATATTTGGAGAAACATGGGATCCATAAGATTCCGAGAGACAATGGCAAGAACCCGCTCTTTGATGCGGCACTGATCCGCAAGATTATTAAGAATCCGGTTTACTGTGGCAAGATCGCATATGGTCGCAGAAAGACTGAAAAGGTTCATGGTACCCGCAATGAATACAAGCTGGTGGAACAGGATGATTTCATAGTCGTTGATGGCATTCATGAGGGAATCATATCGGAAGAACTCTGGCAGAAAGCGCAGATCAAGTCCGTTGCCCAGGCGAAGAAGTATGAGCATGTCAATAAAGCCAAGGGAACCAAGATGCATTTGCTGTCTGGCTTAGTGAAATGTCCAATCTGTGGAGCCGGCATGTATGGCAATAAGAGCAACAAGAAGAAGCCTGATGGAAGTCAGTACAAAAGTTTTTTCTACTACGGCTGCAAGCATCGCAACATGACACGTGGTCATAAGTGTGATTACAAGAAACAGATCCATGAAGAACTGTTGGATGCTGCTGTTGTGGAAGTTATCACCAAACTTGTTGCCAATCCACGCTTTGCTGCCATGATGCAGGAAAAGATCAATATGAAGGTTGATACTTCTGTGATTGAACAGGAGGTTGCCGCATTAGAGAAGCAGCTGAGACAGGCATACACTACCAAGAAAAAGACTCTTGAAGAGATTGAACAGCTGGATCCGGATGACAGACATTATACGCACAAGAAGGATGATCTGGATGACCGACTCTATCGCATGTACGATAAGATCGATGATCTGGAGCAGAGCCTGATCGAAGCAAGAGCCAAGAAGCAGTCTATCGAAGCCGAAAAGATGACCGGCGATAATATTTATAAGGTTCTGATCTTCTTTGATCAGCTTTATGGTATGATGGAAGAAGAGGAAAAGCGTAAGTTTATGGAGATCCTGATCAAGGAGATTCAGATTCACGAAGAGCGACAGCCGAATGGACAGTGGCTGAAATCCATCACATTCAAACTTCCGATCATTGAAGAAGATATTCAGATACCGATTGGTGATGGTTTGGACAATGATGGTCATGTTGAGACGGTTGTCTTGCTCTCAAAAGGTGATTAACAAAAAATTTGAACTATATGTATTGGATTTTATCGGTAATCCGCCTACAAATCAATAATTACAGAGGACAGCGCAATGGAAATACAAATGATTGAGCATGATTTTTCGGTATGCAAAGTGAAGGATTATTCACTTGTAAACGTAAATGCGGAGTACTGCTTCATGGGGAAAACAGAC
>JAQXRN010000139.1 GCA_029218545.1 Bacillota bacterium
AACGCGAGCTGGAAAGCCTTGTTGCACAGGGTAAGGTAAGCTATATGGGCAGCTACAACAACAGCAAAGCTGAGTTAAAGATGCTCAATGATATTTTACGAACAACATCTGATTATTCCATCTCATTTTCTAATGCAACAAGAGATGGCAATCAGGTTCGTAGAAACTTCTCGTTGCAGTTTACTACACCTAACTACAATGCGGCAAAAGTTGTTTTGAAGGAACTTACGCAGGGAGAATTCCGTTGCATGCTTGGCAATGTTCATTGCTCATCAAAAGATAACAATGTTAGAAGCGGACAGGTTACCATCAATGTAATGGCAACTTTCTATGAAACAATGGTAGGAGGAACTGAAGATGCAGGACTTCCGGCCGCAACTAATACAGAAACTACGGGAGAATAAACCATGGCATACAAACGTTTAGGTGAGCTGCTTGTTGATGCAGGCGCAATAACTGAAGAAGAGCTAAAAAAAGGTTTGGAAATTCAGAAAGAAACCAAGCAGAGACTTGGTGCAGCTTTGATTTCCAGTGGTTTGATCACAGAAGAAAACCTTATTGAAGCATTGCAGATGCAGCTGGGAATTGACTATATCGATTTGACAAAGGTCACAATTCCTGTTGAAATGGCTCAAACTTTGCCTAAAAACCTTGCTAAACAATACCAGATAGTACCTGTTAAGGTAAGCAAGGGAGAGTTATATATCGCCATGTCTGACCCTCTTAACTTCTATGCTATAGAGGACGTAAAGAAGGCAGTAAAGAAGAAGATTGTACCTATGGTTTCAACCTCCTCAGCTATTGAACATGCCATTGCAATTCTTTATGGTAATGAAGGTGCAGCCAAAGCTATTGAAGAAATGAAGCGTGAGGTTGCAGCCAGCGGAGACACGGATTTTGGTGAAGAAAGTGCATTTGTATCCAATCAGCTTGATGATGATTCAGTAAACAATGCGCCAACAATACGTCTGGTAAACTCCATTATAGAGAGAGCCATTGCAGAAAGAGCCAGCGACATCCATCTCGAACCTCATGAAGAGGAAATGATAGTAAGAATGAGAGTGGATGGAGTAATGAGAGATATTCTTACAGTTCCAAAGAACCTTCAGCGTTCTGTTATTTCAAGAATAAAGGTAATGAGCAGTTTGAACATTACTGAACGAAGAATACCTCAAGATGGCCGTTTTAACGTCAGAATAAAGGGAAAGGATATTGACCTTAGAATTTCAACCCTTCCTACTGTTTACGGCGAAAAAATTGTTGCAAGACTTTTAGATAAATCCAGCGGTGTTATTGACAAGGAACAGATAGGTTTGTCAGGTGAAGACCTTAAGAAGTATGAAAAACTGATTAAGTGCCACAGTGGTGTAATCCTTATTGTAGGACCGACAGGAAGTGGTAAGTCCACAACTATGAACGCTATGATTGGGGATCTGAACCAGCCGGAGGTGAATCTGGTCACTCTTGAAGACCCGGTTGAATACAATATCGACCGTGTAAACCAGGTTCAGATAAATGAGAAGGTAGGAATGACCTTTGCCAGCGGACTTAGAGCAATACTTCGTCAGGACCCGGACATCATTGCAGTAGGAGAAATCCGTGATGGTGAAACTGCCGAAATTGCCATGAGAGCGGCCATTACCGGTCACGTGGTGCTTTCTACAATTCACACCAACGATGCGGTAGGTACCATTGAAAGATTAAAGGATATAGGGGTTGAACCTTACCTTATTTCCAGTGCATTGAAAGGTGTTATTTCACAGAGACTTGTGCGTCGAATCTGCCCTAGCTGCAGAGAAGAGTATGTACCTTCCAAAGAAGAAATTGAAAGCTTAGGCGAAGGTGCAAAGATTATTAAGACCTTCTACAGAGGCAAAGGCTGCCCGCACTGCTTTGACACAGGTTATCGCGGAAGAATTGCCGTATTTGAAATTCTATCCATAAACAGTGAAGTAAGAAATATGATTTCAAAGGGCGAAGAAAGAGAGAAGATAGAAGAAGCATTGAAAAAGGAAGGTTCCGGCTTTGTTTCTCTTAAAGAGAACGGTATTCGCCTCATAGGAGAGGGTATAACAACCGCTCAGGAGGTTATAAGGGTTATCAACTCAGAGGATTGGTAAAGGTGACTGATATGTTAATGACTATAGATGAACTGGTAAGAAAAGCAAAGGAAGATGGTGCTTCGGATGTCCACCTCATATGTGGTGTTCCGCCTAAGTATCGTCATGATGGCAATCTTGAAAATATGGCAGATGAACCTCTTACAAGGGAAGATTGCAAAAAATATGCAAGGGAGCTAATTGGTGAGGAACTATACGAACAATTTGAAAAAGTAGGTGAAATCGATTTGGCAGAGACATACGCTGACAATCGATGCAGACTTCATGTATTCAAGCAGCAAGGAGTGCCATCGGCAGCAATTCGTCTTCTTCGTGAAGAAATTCCTGTTTTAGAAAATCTGGGACTGCCACCGGCAGCCATGGAAATCTGTGGACTGCACAAGGGAATCGTGCTGGTTACAGGTGAAACGGGATCCGGTAAATCAACAACCCTAGCAGCAATTATCGATAAAATAAATCATACTAAGAAATGTCATATAGTTACCCTTGAAGACCCTGTGGAATATATCTACACACCTGATTTATGCGTATTCAATCAGAGAGAGGTCGGATTTGATACCATGAGCTTTGCATCAGGACTTCGTGCCAGCCTTCGTGAGGACCCGGATGTAATCCTTATCGGCGAAATGCGTGACAGAGAAACTATAGAAACGGCAATTACAGCAGCTGAAACAGGACACCTGGTTCTGGCTACACTTCATACGGGAAGTGCCTCTGACTCAGTAGACAGAATGGTTCAGGTTTTTCCGGAAGGAATGCAGGCACAGATAAGGCTTCAGCTTTCCATGTGTCTTGAAGCAGTGCTGACTCAGAAGCTGGTTCTTAAAAAGGGTGGCGGCAGAACGCTTGCCTGCGAAATGATGGTTATGACGGATGCTATCAGAAACCTTATTCGAAGCGGAAACACTCCGCAGATTGCAAACTCCATATCAACAAGTGCTGCAATAGGCGGTCAGACAATGGATCAGGCGCTTATTCGCTTAGTTAAAGAAGGTAAAATAACCAGAGAAACTGCTATTGAAAACGCAGTTGATAAAGCCTTCATAAAGAAAAATGCTTTTTGACAAAACAAGTCAAAATATGATAGAATACGACAAAGTCATGTAGAGAGGTGAGTAAACTGGTCACTTATAAATATACGGCTATTTCCAGAAGTGGAGAGAGAGTATCAGGAATCATGGAAGGCTTTGACGAGCTGGATGTGGTCGATAAGATTAAGGAAACCTGCCTGATAGTCGAAAAACTTACAGAAGTAAAGGACAACAGCGACAGCGTTTTAAATATGGAAATCGGTGGCAATAAGCTAAATAAGAAGGCTTTTACCGTTATGTGCAGCCAGTTTGCCATTATTCTCAGAGCAGGACTTCCTGTTGCGAGAACTGCAAGTCTTATTGCAGCAAAGACCACAGATAAGAAACTTAAAAAGGTATTGCAGAAGGTTGCCGCCGATGTTGAGGGTGGCAGAACCCTTTCAGCAAGTTTTCAGGATCATGGAGAAAAGCTTTTCCCTTCAACTTTTATTGAGGCTCTTCGTGCCGGAGAAGAATCCGGTAACATTGACAAATCCTTTGAAACAATGCATAATCACTTTGACAAGCAGATGAAGATGAAGGGCAAGGTAAGAAATGCCTTAATATATCCTGCCTTTGTAATGGCAGTTGCAGTTGTGGTTGTAGCTGTTCTCATGATAAAGGTAGTTCCTACCTTTATAAGCATATTCGACAGCTACGGTGCAGAACTTCCACTTATTACGCAGTTGTTGATATTAATTTCAAACTTCTTCGTAGGCAATTGGATAAAGATGCTGGCGTTTTTCATAGTTGCTTTTATTGTCTTTAAGCTGTATACAAATACTGAAAAAGGAAGATTAAAATTTGCAAGGTTTGCTTTAAGAATGCCGGTGTTCGGCAATATCAATGAGCTAAATGCGGCAAGTCAGTTTGCAAATACCATGGCTACAATGCTTGGGTCGGGAATACCTATGACCAAGTCAGTGAGCATTACGGCAAAGGTAATAGAAAACTACTATATCAGCCAGGAGGTAGGCAAAATCACTACCAAGATTGAAGAAGGTAATGACATGGGCACCAGCTTGAAGGATGCGGCGTGTCTTCCTGATATACTGGTAGATATGGTTGCTGTAGGTGAAGAAACAGGGGAAATGGAAGAAACCCTTGATACCATCGCAAAGTATTACGATTCAGAACTTGAAATGGCTATAACATCGGCTCTGAACAAGCTTGAACCGGCTATTCTTGTAGTAATGGCAGGTATAGCAGGATTCATCGTAATCGCAGTTTACGTTGCCATGTTCGGCATGTATGCTGCAATGTAAAAGAGGTTTTTGGCTGCAGCCCGGAAGGCAGTTAAAGATATATATTATTTAAGACCTTTAATTCCCCCTTGATGGGAAGTTAGGAATAAAATCACTAAAAAAGGAGAACAAAACCAATGAACAATTCAAAGAAGAACAAAAAAGGTTTCACATTAGCTGAACTGTTAATCGTTGTTGCAATTATTGCTGTATTAGTTGCAATCGCTATTCCTGTATTCAACAGCCAGTTAGAAAAGTCAAGAGAAGCTACTGACATGGCTAACATCAGAGCTGCTTATGCTGAAATTGCTGCTTCTGCATTAACTGACCCTGATGTAGACCACAGTGCAAAGGTTGATTTAAAGCAGACAAAAGAAGGTTGGCAAACTACTTCAGGAGACATTGCTGGTGTTGCACTTGCAGATGTTAAGCAGGGAGAAGCAGGTGATGTAGTTGTAAATAAGAAGGGTATTGTTTATGTAACATATTCTGCAGCAGCGGACGGTTCTGGTACTATCAAAATTGGTAACAAGGAAGTTACATCAAGCTTCGTAAGCTAATTAACACTTAACATATTCATCCTCAATAAGCCGGGAAACTTATGACAGGATGGTTGTAAACTGAAGAATTAAGCCTCTAAAGCGTTATGCTGAAGAGGCTTTTTCTGTAGATAGGAGTATATTTTGAAAAAGATTATTTCATACATCCCCTTTATCTGGGCGGTTTTCCCCATATATATAATGTTTAGGTTTCTGCTTAAAGCAGTATCTACACCGGCTAAATATCATCATTTAGAAATCATGCATGTGTGGTATGAGCCTATTTTTACCGGTTTTTTTCGCTTTTTGGGGAGTCTGACAATAATTGTTGCAATAGTATGTATAGGATTGTTTATTTCAAAGTTCAAAGGCGCAATTAGAGAATATATAATTAAAAGACCATGGATGCTTTTCTTAATGATGCTCCTTGCATGGTCCTGCCTTGACACTTTGATGTCCGGTCACGCAGTTGAGGAATGGCATGGAACTTCTTACCGCGCAGATGGATTGTTCAGCTATTTCATTTATGCGGCGGTCTTCATATGTGCAGGAAGCCTAAAAACCGAAAAAATCAGGCAAAGGCTGCTTCAGCTGTTTTCCCTGACAGGCAACCTTATGGCTATTCTCATCATACTTCAGGATCTGGATGCAGGGGTTGTAAACGGATATTTCCCATATCTCAGAGCAGGAATATTTTTTAATACCAATCACTGTGCATATTATCTTACTATGACGATTTTGTGTCTTATCGGGCTATATATGTACGAAAGCAGAGTAATATGGAAGGTTATATACAGCCTGTCATTGACAGTTCAGTTCTATTCATTGCTATTAAACGATACGTTCGGTTGTTTTTTGGCAGTATGGTTTGGAAGCTTAGTCCTTTTAATATTATATGCCTTTTCCGGTAGAAAAATTTGTTTTAGTATGTTCATACCGGCTGTAATCATGCTGGCTCTGACAGTGGGCTTGTCCGATATTTCTTCAAACAACATGTCAATTATGGTAAATGACGTACAGGATATAATCGAAAAAAAAGAAGGCATGGAGCATGGGGGAAGCGGAAGGATAGAACTGTGGAAAAACGCAATAGAAAAGACTATACAAAGTCCTATCTTTGGATATGGGCCTGAAGGTTTGTATTATGCCTTCCCGGATTCGGTATTAAATGACAGACCCCACAATGAATATCTGCAATACGCGGTATTTTTAGGCATTCCGGGTTTGCTGTTCTATCTGGCTTCCCTAATAACTTTGGCATTTAAGAGAATTAGAGAGTTGAGGACATTGGAACCAACTGTTCTCATTGCCGGAGGAGTAATGTTTGGATATCTGGCATCGGCATTCTTCGGGAACACTATGTTCTATACATCGCCTTATTTCTTTATGATATTTGGAATAGTAGCTTTCGCTGGAGAATAAGAGGAAAATGAAATAGAATAATTGAGAGAAATAAAAGTCACTACATCAATGTGTAAGACATTGATCTGCTAGAAATCTTTTGAAAAAATTTTTTTGCTAATTCGCAAACGAAGATTTTGAACAATACAACAACAGCCATTATCGTGGTTGTGTGGTAGGATTAAATCATATATAATACCAGTTGAAACAAAAGTAGTTAATTAAGATGTTAGGAAAAGGTTATGAAGGGAAAACAAAAGAAAAATGGCTTTACACTTGCAGAACTTTTAATTGTAGTTGCCATCATAGCTGTATTGGTTGCTGTTGCAATTCCAATATTCACAAAACAATTAGAAGAAGCCAGACGGGCTGTTGATTTACAAACTGCCAGAACGATTGAATCTGTATTAGCAAATGCTGTAAATGATGGGACTATACAATTTCCATCGAATATGGATAATAAAAAGAATTACAGTGTTTTTGTTGTGATTACCCGTGATAAAGATAGTTTCCCTCAGGACTACACAGGGAAATGGGGAATCAGCCCTGTAAATGGTACATTGTTTTGTGGAGCAGATGCATCCGTTTGCATAAATACAACAACAAGCAGTAAATGGAATGCTCACCAATCCGAATTGCAAGCTTTACTTACAAATTCTGGTTTGAATATCAATAACCTCAAAGTATCCAGTAAAAGTTCCCAAAATGGCGGATGGGACTGGATTATCATAAACGTTGGGTACACAAAAGGTAAATTCGTTACACGAATATATAGTGGGGAAGCAAATAAAAATGGGGATGCAAGTGCAAATTACGGAAAAACCAATATTGAAAAACTTATCAATCATCAATAACCACAAGAAAGAAGCATTGCAACTGTATGAGAGTGCAGGAGAAACCACACCATATCCCAACTGCCTGGTTTGGAATTATTCACTTGCTTACCGAGAGGTTGTGGTGAATTTGTTACAACCTAAAAGGTTATTATTTGGGAGGAATATTTAGATAATGTTTAGTCAACTAAATGAAAATAATTTATCCAACGCCGGAGCCAAGAATACTCCCATCCTCTATAGGTGGTGAGATGAATTGGTGAACTAAGGACCAACCCATGCGGTACGAACATGGCATAAATGAATAATAAATAAAATAGCCGCTGCATCGAAATTTTTCGAAGTAGCGGCTTTTAAGATCAAGCCTTAAAGCCTAGAGAAAATAAATTGCCATCAAAATTAACGGTTAATGGACTATCTTTATAATGACAGCCAGATAAATTCATCCATGCCTCGCTATTATCAGTATCCCATGTTTGGCAGATTTTGCATAAGCCAGTTTCATCCACACCTGTTTCTTTAAATTTATAGCAGGAGTCTAGATGTCCACCTTCAAAAGTTACAAGACTGCTCAAATCTTTTGAGACATAATAGTTTCCATCAGCTACTTCATCAAATGACTTTTCAACACCATCAATTACCACTGTTTCAGTAATATTAGCAACCTGAATATATGCATAAGCACTTCTTATATTGGCATGGTCAACTGCAAGTCTTGATTCCTTTAGTTTTCCTGAAAAGATTGGAATAGCAACAGCTACAAGGACCGCTATAATTGCGACTACTATGAGCAGTTCTGCAAGAGTAAATCCACGATTAACATTATTTTTCTTAGTCATATGTAATCCTTCCTCCCTTTTGAAATTAATTTGTAGTATAGCATATTATTGAGTTTCCTGCAAACTGGATTTATTCTCATTAATAAATATTGTCTCATTTTAAGAAAAGATATATAATAAATTACCAAAGTAAAATATAGGAAGGAACAAAAAATACTGTGAATAATTGCAAAAAAGGATTCTCATTGGCAGAACTATTAATCGTGGTAGCAATTATTGCTGTACTGGTTGCGGTAGCAATTCCGATTTTTACGTCACAGCTGGAAAAAAGCAGAGAGGCAACGGATGCAGCAAATATCAGATCCTACTATTCAGAGTTTATGGCTGCAATTATTTCAAATGATTTCAATTCTTCGTTTTGGAATCAAGAGGAATCAATTTGGAAGACAGATGCTATAGATTTAAAACAAAAACACACTGGCTGGGAAACATCATCCATAAAAGAATCTTTGGAAAAGATTGCTGAAGTAGAAGGAACTCCAGACGAACCACAGGTAGGCGG
The DNA here is from genome assembly GCA_029218545.1 of Bacillota bacterium. GTDB lineage: Bacteria > Bacillota > Clostridia > Peptostreptococcales > Anaerovoracaceae > Fimisoma. The sequence goes on from JAQXRN010000139.1 coordinate 8,549, forward strand.
TACAGCATGGCTTGAATATAAAGATGTGAAACTTACACTTCATTATGGTCAGGGATCATCTGGAATAGCGTTAACACCTGAGCAACAAGTCAAGCAACAACTGGAGAATTATTTGACACCTACTTTAGCCATGGGTGATATAAATACGGATCTGGGAAAAATGATTGTTTCAAACAAACCGGAAAATTTGAATGCAGCTTTGCAGGCTGTCGGATATCAAGGATCGGCATATATTACCAATGGAACGGATAAGAGCAAATATGCAATAAACATACTATATGTAAATGGTATAAGTAGCTCTGACCCCAAAATAGTAACAGTTACTGCGGATGGAAAAGGTTTGACAGAGCATAATGTTGGAGATGAATCGAAAGCGGTACAATACCTTTACTATAAAACAAAGGTTGATGGAAAGGACAAAATGGTATTGTTTGGAACAAGAGAAGTAACGATTACGGTCAAAGAACTAAATAAAGATAATAAGGTGCAGAAAATGGAATTTGACACATCAGATGCATCTACAGGAAGTACATGGACAAAAGTATCATAAGGATGTTGAAAGATAGAAAAATCAAGAGGAAATGTATGCAACATATGAACTGGATAATCCGGAGTATATTTCAGTAAAAAAATAATGGGTTTGAGAGCATTGATTGTGGTATATCAATATATACGTTATTTTGGAAAAGCAAAGGAGAGAATATGGCCGCAGTAAAGACAGATAATAATCGCTTTAGAACAAAGGCACGTAACATGTTGTTCTATGGTGGACTGAGCAAAGAAGAATACGAAAACAACATTTATAATATTGAGCAGAAAAACCAGGAGACATTGCTGATTTGCTCTATGCTTATTACTGTGCTGTTTCTTGGTCTCTTCTGCGGCAGTCTGTTTCTGCAAAAAATGGCAGATGCAAAATTATTCTATGGATTTATGTTGCTGGCCAATGCAATAATATTTATGCTGGCCAAAACCGTGACCCCAAAAAAACCAAAACTCGTTTTAGTAATGTGGTATATACTGTTCGTTGCATTCAGCGCCTATGGTGTTATGCTTAATACATTCCTGAGACCTACACTGAGCGCTACAACAATCTGTGTATTTACGGTTGCAGGGCCACTGATTATTATTGACAGACCTATACGTGTATTTACATACACATCGACTTTAACGATTACTTTTATAATATGTGCTGTGAATGCCAAATCCTCTTATCTTGCCTTCGCGGATTCGGTAAACCTGATATGTTGTACCTTACTGGGTGCTGTGATTTACACAATGCTCAATGGGGTTAAGCTTCGTGAGATGTCACAGGCTCAGCAGCTGCAAAGAGAAATGGATATCGATCGGCTTACAATGCTTTTGAACAAGAGTGCCTTTGTAGATAGAGTTCAAGATAGATTGAGCCAAAAAACAGAGGGTGCGCTTTTAGTTATGGACATTGATAACTTTAAAAATATCAATGACTCTTATGGACATGACTTTGGAGACGTAATTCTTCAGCGTATTGCAAGGTGTATTCATGAAAACTTCCGGATTACTGACCTCTGTGCCCGTTTTGGCGGCGACGAGTATGTAACCTTTGTTCCTGAAATCTCCAGAGATGAGCTGGTTGGGATGATGGACAAGCTGATGAAACAGATAAGAGAGGAAGTTGTGCTGCCTGATTCAGGAAATACTGTGGGAATCAGTATCGGCGCAGCATTTTTCAAGGCTGCTGAACATGATTACAAGGATCTGTTCCACTGCGCTGACAATGCCCTGTATGCTGCTAAAAAAATGGGTAAAAATCGTTATCACATTTACGGAGAATAACACGGAATTTGAAAAAATCCGCTATATTGACAAATTAATGTCTCTATAGCGGATTTCTTATTTTAGCATATTTAGAAGGACGGTAAAACTGCAGAAGAGTAGTAAATGTATGTAAGTCTGATGGAGAAAATATCGATTACCATTATATTTCCTGTACTGATGTCCTGAAGAATAATGAAG
>JAQXRN010000140.1 GCA_029218545.1 Bacillota bacterium
GTCAGCTTTTTCTTTTTCTGTTCTTCTCTTGAAGTTCTGGAAATCAGCCATGAGTCTTAAATATCTCTCGTTAAGAGCCTCTTCCTCAGGATCTGCCTCCTTAGTTTCTGCCTTATCTTCATCTTCTGAGCATTGGCATTCTTCATCACACTGTGATTCTTCATGGCACTGGCAGTCTTCGCAACCTTCTGTGCACTCCTGTGAAGTTTCTTCCGTCACTTCTTCAAGAACTTCGTCCTTTTTGTTCTCGTTCTCACACATCTTCCTTATCTCCTCCACTTTCAAGTTTGAATGTTGCATTCAAATTGTCTGTCAAATATTCAATAATGGATGTAATCTCACCATACTTCATTCTAGTGGGGCCGATTACTCCGATTTTACCTACCAGTTTGCCGTCTATATGATAGCTTGCCGTAATCAATGCACAATCATTCATGACATCGTCTGCATTTTCTTCACCGATGGTAACTATCATGCCATCTTCGCGCTCAATGAGCTTTCTTGTAAAATCTTCCTTCTGGCTAAGCATTGTCATGAAGTTTTTAGCCTTCTCTAAATCGTTATACTCCGGAATATCGAAAATATTCGTTAATCCTTCCATGTATAGATTTACATTGAGCATATCTTCTAATGTTCTCATGAAGTCAGGCATTACATTCTGTGCAAGCTTACTCATAGCCGTTATATCCGTTTCAAAGCTTTCGATTATATTGTCCTTTAAAACCTGGCTTATGGTCTTGCCCTTGTAATTGTATGTCATGTTTTTGGCAAGAAGCTGAAGGTTTTCTTCAGTATACGGAACATTTATGTTAAGGGCTGTGTTTGAAATCTTACCACTCTCTGAGACAATCATCAGTACAACTGTCTTGTCGTCAACAGGAAGCAGATTGATAAATTTCAGCGCATCCTCGTTCTTGCTTGGCGTAAGTGCAAAAGAAGTAAGGTTTGTTATTTCGGAAAGGACTGTCGCAGCATGTTCAATAGTCTTCTCAAACTCGTGAACATTTGAATTCAGCCTCTGAGCAATAATGTTCTTCTCTTCCTTTGACAATTCCTTCTTCTCCATAAGGGCATTTACATATAGTCTGTATGCCATATCTGAAGGAACTCTGCCTGCAGAAGTATGAGGATGTGTCAGATAACCCATCTCTTCAAGATCTGCCATTTCGTTTCTGATAGTCGCCGGGCTGATACCCAGGTCATATCTCTTAGAAATGGTTCTGGAGCCCACCGGTTCAGCGGTCTTGACGTAGTCGCTGATTATCGCTTGTAAAATTTTTAATTTGCGTTCTGTAAGTTCCATCTTTGTCTCCTTTGTTAGCACTCACCGTTTTGGAGTGCTAATCACTATATATAAGATACTACTCTGTATACAGAATGTCAACACTTAATCACAGCTTTTTTTATGTATTTTTTGTGAAAAATATTCGTCCATTTAGTGGTATTGATTTTTTCCAATTTCTTCTTTAATATATCATTAACGGTATGGTGAAAAGCATTTTTTAATTCGAGGTATATTATGGTATTTGATAAAGATATGATTAAAAACAGGGATATAATCAGAAAACTTTCACAGCAGTATGAGAACTTCTACCTGTACGATGAACAGGAGATAATAAATAGAATCAATATCCTAAAGTCCACCTTTGGTGGCATTGACTTTCTCTATTCGGTGAAGTGCAATCCTAATCCGCATGTAATAAAGTGCATTTTCTCTCAAGGGTTTGGTGCAGATGCTGCCAGCTTAGGTGAAGTTTTACTGGCCGTCGAAGCAGGTCTTCCCAAAGAGCAGATTTACTATTCTGCTCCAGGCAAAACCATAGAAGATATTAAAGCTGCCATTTCAAAGTCTGTCATTATTGCTGACAGCATTGATGAAATTAAGAGGATTGATTCCATTTCAAAGGACATGGGATGTATAACAGAAATCGGCATCCGAATTCACCCTGATTTCTCATTTTACGGTCATGAGATTCATCCTTCCAAATTCGGAATTGATGCGAAGCAGGCCGTTGATTTTATAAAGGAAAACCAATGCAGCAATATAAATATAACAGGCATTCACATTCACCTCAGAAGTCAGGAGCTCAATACAAAAGTTCTTGGAAACTATTATAAGAATGTCTTTGATTTTGCGGAGAGATTCCAGAAAATCTGCGGCATTGACCTTAAGTATCTGAATATGGGTTCAGGTATCGGAATTCCTTATTCACCGGATGACATTTCTTTGGATCTTGATTATCTGGGCTCTCTTGTAGAAAAAAAACTGTCAGAATTCAGCGAAAAGTATCCTGCTGCGCGCGTCTTCATAGAAACAGGAAGATTTGTGGCAGGAAAGAGCGGAGTTTATGTTACACGCATTTTAGACAGAAAGGTTTCGCAGGGTAAAACATATCTCATAGCACAGAATACCCTAAACGGGTTCGTCCGTCCGTCTCTTGAAATGATGGTTAAGCACTATGTTTCAGATGCCGGAATCGATTCCTATGAGCCGTTTTTTACGGGCTTTGACTCCTTCGGGATTAATCCTCTCAAAGATGAGGAGCCATGTGAAGCTGTTACCATCGTGGGAAATCTTTGCACAGGTACAGATGTCATAGCAGAAAACATTATGATGCCTCATCTTGAGTGCGGAGATGTTCTTGTTATCTCAAATGCAGGCGCTTACGCTGCCGTTCTTTCACCGATGCAGTTCGCATCACAGAAGAAGCCACTTGAAATATTCCTTAAGGTGAATGGTGAAACCGAACTATAGATGAATTTAAAGTAAAATCATGATCGCCCTTAAAAAGGATGGTTTGATTATGGCCATAAGCCCTTTACTACCTACCCGCGTCTCAAGGCGCGGGCTTTTACTTTATTTATGCCTCAATGTATTTGCCTCCTTTCTTAGTTACAATAAGGCTCGAACAACTCTATTGTAACAGAAGGGTGGTTTTTTTGGTATAACCATCGGCGCGCACCTGCATAGCGAGCAATTCTTTGTTTCGTACGCTTCGCGAGCTCAACAGGGCTTATAGCCCTATAAAAAAGACAAAGCCCTTCAGATTGTCAAACCCAAAAGACTTTATCTACGCTTTGAGGAGCTAACAATTTGCCCCTCTTTAATACTTTTTTCTATAGGAAACAAAAATATTATTTAAAATCTTTTCACCCAACTCTTATTTATGCATCTGTCAAACATGTTAATCAGCAATAAAATATATGCAAACATTCATATTATAAAAGCCATTTTTGTATTCATCCATTTGTATCATCTCTCTATTATTGATTTGCATTAAAAGAGACTAAAAAGTGAAAGCTTGTGACTTTATTATTTCACTTCTTTCCCATAAACAATAGTTGTGGCTAAACCGAATAAAGAAGCAAACAACAGTAACACCCAAATGGCCATTGTATCAGTTTTACCTGTTTTTGGGTTGTCGGAAACAGGGATGTCGACTGGGGCTTTTTTATAACCACATACGGTATATTCCTGGTGTTTCAAACCTTTTTCAGATGACGTGGCCTCTTTATCTACTATCCGCTTAAATTCATGCTTACTTTCTAGTATTTTTTCACCGCAGAAGCATTCCTTCCATTGTTTGTCAGAATCAAATTTCCAATCGTCATAACTGTGAACATGAGTCGCTTCTCTGCTTTCCTTATCTTTTTTTTGTTCTTGTTGGTCTATGCCGGAATCTTCAGAATCTATGGAGTTTTTCTTTAATGAAAAATAGATTCTTAATCGCGCATTATCATCACAAACGGCATCAATTTCTGACTTGATAAAATTCACTGTAAAATCAGGGACTGTCACATTGCACTCGCTTCCTAACCCATTACTGAAATTAATAGAATAATCGAGGCTTTCCGCGTTTTTATATGTAAAAAACGTATAATAAGTTTTTCCTTCCTCTAATTTTGTTGCTATATTGATACAGTCAGGATCTTCGAAAATATAGCCTGGATGAGGGCCACCGTACCGACTTGATGGCTCTCCATTTTTCCATTTTGTTGACTCCCATTCTCCACCCTCTGCATTAATATCTGCTTCTAACCGAAATTTATTATGCTCACCATAAGTAACTTTTTCAATTCCTTTGGCTATATAATCAAATCCCAACAGAGTAGGGAGATTTTCCCCAGGGGCAGGCACCATTACAACCTTTTCCAGAAAAGCATGGCAAACGGTACATTCCTTATGCTTCACGCCGGCGGTGGTAGCTTTTACAGGAATGTCAACAATCCAATCGCTTGCAGTATGTGCTGTAACCTCAGCTTTGTCACCACAGCGACATTCTTTCCAGTGGTATTGGAAATCAGAGTTCCAGGCTCCATAAACATGGTTGTGAGATGTCTCTCCACCCTGTGAAGGTGGTTGTGCGCCTTGCTCTCCCATTGCAGTTGCCGGTTTTCTTAGTTTAAAGTGTATTCTTAATTCATCGTTTTTTGTATGCCTATCAAAGGTTTCTGCTTTTATAAATTCAGTCTCATAGCCAGGAATGGTTAAAGTGCATTCGCCCCCTACCACGCTGGTAAAATTAATAGGCTCCTCATAATCAAGTTTAAAGGGATAATCAAAGCTTTTGTTGTAAAGCACAAAATACATATAATATGTTTTTCCATCCTCTAAGCTTGTTGCTCTGGCGTTATAGTTGGGAGTGGTGTAAATAACATCATAATTTAATCGGCTTATCTTATCAGATGATAATCCGGATTTCCATTTACAAGTGTATGACATTCCATCTAAATATGGCCACATATCATACGGTCCACCAAAACCACTCATTTCTATTGCATCAGCTCTTAATTCAATACCTGTAAGTGTAGGTATGCTCTTCCCAAGGTCATCCTCAGATTCGGTAACTGCTTCTCCTGGTTTGGTAGAATCGCAATTTGTTGTAGAGTATTCAGTGCCGCCGTTAATATTGTCTGATTCCCCCTCTGCTGCAAATACAATTGTCGGCAGCAATCCAACCAGCATCGTTAAAACAATTAGCACGCTTAGAAAGCGTATTCTGTTTTTTCTCTTCATAGGTTAATTCTCCTTTTGAAATTTTTTGCCATGCATGATTTTCTATTTTCTTCCGATGTATGATTTTCGAAAGATTCTTTTCTATACTTCCAATATCATGGTCTTTTTATATCCTTTTCCAAATTCATTATAGCTTGTTAAAAATCATTTTTTAGGGACTTTACCCGATTGGATATTATTTTACTCAGATTCCAATTTAAATAGGTTAAACAACTCAACGATTTATGTAATACATCGGTTTATTTATTACATTT
>JAQXRN010000141.1 GCA_029218545.1 Bacillota bacterium
TTTCTGATGCTACAGTGATTTCAAAGCCGTCTTCTCTCGGAACGCCGTTTACTCTGCCGCCAAGACCGTCTACAACGAATCTCAGCTGGCGGTCGTTCATGTCAACTACTCTCTTCCATGTAATCTTCTTAACATCTATTCCAAGCTGGTTTCCCTGCTGGATATGGTTATCAAGACATGCCGCAATAAGGTTGTTTGCAATGCCGATAGCGTGCATATCACCTGTGAAATGTAAATTTATATCTTCCATAGGAACAATCTGCGCATATCCGCCGCCTGCTGCACCGCCTTTAATTCCGAAAACCGGTCCTAATGAAGGCTCTCTAAGCGCTGCAAACACATTCTTACCCATCTTATGTAGAGCATCAGCAAGACCAACGGTAGTTGTAGTCTTACCTTCTCCTGCCGGTGTAGGTGAAATTGCTGTTACGAGGATAAGCTTGCCGTCAGGATGATCCTGCTTTTCCTTTAAAATCTTGTAGTCCACCTTTGCCTTGTACTTGCCGTACTGCTCAAGGTAGCAATCATCGATGCCTGCAGCATCAGCAATTTCAGTAATGTTATTCATTACAGCTTCCTGCGCGATCTGAATGTCTGTTTTAAATTCCATTCTCTTTCGTCCCCCTATAAATCAATGTCTAAATTTTTTAAAAATGTCTTTCGGTGTATTGGCGTAATGCCAAATTTATTTATTCCCTCATAATGTGCTTTTGTCCCATAACCCTTGTTACTGTCAAAGCCATATGAAGGGTACTTAAGATGATATTCAAGCATCATTCTATCCCTTGTTACCTTGGCTATAATGGATGCTGCCGCTATGGAAAGGCTTGTTGCATCACCCTTGATGATGTTCTCCTGCGGGATTAAAACATCATCTATTGTAACGGCATCAAATAGAACATGGTCTATTGACCTGCCTGTTCTCTCGCGAAGTTGCTCATCTGCCTGAGCCAAAGCATCCTTCATGGCTTTCTTTGTGGCCTGCAAAATGTTTATATCATCTATTAGATTATTATCCGCTATTCCAACTCCTATGGCAAGAGCTTTTTCCATTATTTTTCCAAATAATTCTTCTCTTTTTTTCTCGGAAAGCTTCTTTGAGTCATCAACGCCAAGTACATCAAAATCTGATGGCAGAACTGCACATGCAGCAACCACCGGACCTGCCAGAGGCCCCCTTCCTGCCTCGTCTATTCCTGCCACCATGAGTCCGCCCTTTCTTCGCTCATCATCAAAGGCCATCAACACCTGGTGTCTTTCTCGTTGTTTCTGTAATCTTTCTTCTTTAGTCATCTTTTAAGCCTTTTCTAAAGTAATATTTCCAACCACTCCACCTCTGAACTCGTCTAGAAGTGTTTTAGCGCATCTTTCGTAATCTATTCTCTTGCCCGGCAGGATGAAGCCTCTCTTGAGGGCGATGGCTTCCATATTTGTAAGTGCATCCTCTGAAAGTTCCTCAAGCTTATACCTTGCCATAAGAAGGTCAGGATAGTCTGCCTGAAGCACTTTGATAAGTTCAAGGGCAAGTGTTGCAATATCAAGTATTTCGTCCTTAATTGAGCCGCAGAATGCAAGATTTAGCCCTACCTTTGGATCTTCAAACTTAGGCCAGAGTATCCCCGGTGTGTCTAAAAGCTGCATTCCGTTTTCTAGTGAAAGCCACTGTTTTCCCTTGGTAACGCCCGGTCTGTCACCTGTTTTAGCGCTCTTTTTGCCTGCCATTCTGTTAATCATTGAGGATTTGCCCACGTTAGGCACCCCAACAATCATCATTCTGAGAGGTTTCTTCAGCATCTTATCTTCATTCTTCTTTTCCTGAAGTGTGTTCAGTACCTTATAAAGCTGGGGAACACCTTGTCCTTTCATGCAGTTCATTGCCAGCACAAGGTTTCCTTCCTTTTTGAACTTGTCCATCCAGCTCTCGTTTGCTTTTGCATCTGAAAGATCACTTTTATTTAAGATAATCAATCTCTGCTTATCTTTAACCAGCTGATCTATGATAGGATTTCGGCTTGATGACGGAATTCTGGCATCAACTACCTCTATTACCAGGTCAACCATTTTGAGATTTGCTTCAATCAGTTCCCTGGTTTTCTTC
>JAQXRN010000142.1 GCA_029218545.1 Bacillota bacterium
CGTGCTCACCCCACCAGTCCTCATATTCATAAATTACATATTTATATACTTTGACTTAAGATGATTTGCAGCAAGGAAGCGCTTCAGCAGATCATAGTCAGCGGCACTCCGAAAATAAGTCTTATAATAGCCATACTCTTCGAAGAAACGTCTGTAAGTAAAGAAGGTAGGATGAGCAGGCATGAATCCATAGCGGAATCTCTTCACCGAGAAGTTCTTGGATGAATAGTAACGCACTGTTTTATCCAAGTTGTCAGGATTCACAAAGCGGATATCTCCATACACAGCCTGTACCTCTACATCAGAAAAAGCCTCGGCCACCCGACCAATCACATCCGTCCGATGATAGAAGTCATCCGAATTAATAATTCCCACTACATCCCCTGTAGCCATCCGGATTCCCTTGTTCATGGCGTCATAAAGCCCCTTATCTTTCTCGCTAACCCAACGCATACGCCCCTCGAACCGTGGTTCGTACTCTCGGATGATGTCTACAGTGCCATCCTTCGAGGCCCCATCCACCAAGATATATTCAATGTTTGGGTAAGTCTGTGCCAGCACCGAATCCATTGTATCGCGGAGTGTCAAAGCACTGTTATACGTTACAGTTATGATTGATATTTTCATATATGGACATATATTAGTTATCAGAAAAATATACCCGATTCCGAATTTTCACTGCTGGATTTCCTCTATAGATGCCTAACGGCTCCGTATCAGCACAGAGCACAGAGCCAACAGTTAGAATAGAATGTTCATGCATAGTGACACCCGGACAAACCACACTTTGTGCACCAACCCAAACACTATCTTTCAAAGTGATTTCACCAATCATCAAATCAAAAGATTCTTTCTTGTAATTATGATTGCCACAAAGCAACATCGCACCTTGACTGATGCAGACATTATCAGCGATGCTCACCTTCGCTAAGTTATCAATCCACACCTTTTCTCCAATCCATACATAATTACCAATACTCAAGTTCCAAGGATATTTGATGTTCACCGAAGGCTTTATCACGACCCCTCTACCAATTTTAGCACCAAACCATCTAAGTAATAAGACCTTAAATGAAGATACAGGAAACAAGGGATTCATAAAGAAAAGGATATTGATGAAATACCAAACCAAACGCTGTATCAACGTACCGCTCAGACGATACCAAGAATTGTCATAAGAATTTAGTTTCATCTCTATTTTCTATTATGGAGAATAGATTCATATAAATTGAAATACTCCGCAACTGATATTAGTTTGTTAAACTTAGCTATGGCCCTATCACGGCAGGCAAGTGTATATTCTGATTTATCTGCATGACAGATATGAATAATTTCTTTAGCTGCTTGATAAACATCACCCAAAGGTACAATAACACCAGTATTCTCAGAAACAATCTCCGGTAAAGCTGTTGAGTTGTAGACTAATACCGGAGTACCACATGACATGGCTTCCACAGTCGTAAGTCCAAACGTTTCTTCTTTGGAGAAATTTACATAAATGTCTGCTGCAGAATAAATATCTACCAGTTGAGAAACATTGTCAGTTCGTTCTATACCAATCATTCCTTTAGGCAGAGAAGATATTTGAGATTTATTCAAACCTATCAGCAAAATTACATATTCATCAGAGAGTAAAGAACGCAACTTGATAAAATCATTAATACCTTTTCTTTCGTTCCATATATTGGAAACTCCAAGCACTATTTTATCTTGTTTAATTTTATATTTATCTTTTATCAGGCATTTAGCGTCATCAATGGGATGAAAAACATCGGTATCTATTCCATTATATATCCTATATTGGTTACAATCTTTGAGAAAAGATTTATGAATGGTGTTGGACAACCAATCCGATACAGGAACTAAAGTTAGTCTGTCACCTAATGATGTAAACCAACGCTTCTTATCCAAATAGTTTTCTTTACTCCTATCAAATAGAAGGGATTGAGGGTAACTATTCTTTTGAGGACACTTACAGCATTGAGTTTCCCATTTCATGCAACCACATGAAGAGAAATATGTACAATGTCCAGTAAAAGGCCAACAATCATGAATAGTCCAGACAACAGGAATATTAGTATTTTGCAAAAAAGAAAATAAGATTGAATAGTTCAGATAATATCCATGTATATTGTGTAAATGAATAATATCAGGTCGAACCTGTTGAATAGTACGAACAAATCGCTCAGTAGCTGAAGTGGAAGAAAGACCATGTAAATCAAATATACGAGTCATCATTCCATGATAAAACATATCTATCGTATTTCCTATACGAATCAAGCGTGAACTACTAATTGAACGTCCTCTACTATATGCAATATAACTTACACCACCTTTATCGAGTATTTTAGCACCAATTTCCTCAGCTATTCGTCCAGTAGATCCCCAATTTGAAACAACATTTATCTGTAAGACTCTCATTCTAAGAAAATTTAATCACATATTTTCGTAATATATAGAATAATGAATATACACTCAAGGCTGAAAAAACAAAGCCAACAGTATATGCAAATGAACTGAGTAAATCTCCTCTCATCATAAAAAAGAATAAACCTAATAACATAAAATATATAATGCCAAAGAACCCTTTGTTACTAGTCTTATAAACATCCCAATAAAGATGATCAATAACAGCTGATATAAAAGCTAATGATAGAACAAATAGAAGAAGGCCAATGAATCCTGCATTAATATAGCCTTCAGCTAAATAACAACATGATATATTGCTAAAATCCAG
>JAQXRN010000143.1 GCA_029218545.1 Bacillota bacterium
ATCTCACAATGCAATACATTACATACTTTTTCCAAAACTTGTGTACTTACATGTTCATTCTTCCCTAGTTTTGCCAGTGCATTTGTTGTAATTCCTGCCTGATCTCTAAGGTCAACCTTCATCATATTTTCATCTATTAATTTTTTCCACAATTTGTTGTATCTGATTGCCATTATTAAACCCTTTCGTGACATCACAACTATTTACTATGCCCTTTGTATTGTATCATTTGCAGCAAAAATCTTCAACTTTAAGTTGATTTATTCAACCTGGTACTATTTCCCCCTATTTCCCCTTTCTCTCATTATACCGCTTCCCGTCCTTCGCCAGATACGCACTTTGTGCCCACAAGTCCCTTCGTGCATCCGCTTAAGAGGCAAAGCCCCCTAAAACCCCGTTTTCATATAGGTACTCCACTTTTTGGAGCCATATCATCAAAGTGATACTTATGCTCTCTTTGAACTGGATGAGCATTATACAACATGCCCCTCTACGAAGTTGCAAACCCTGAGAACCCTACCGAGAAGCATAGCGCTATTGGTTTTGATTATTCTTTACTGGATGATTTCCTGAATACCTGGAAAAAGAAAAAAGAGGACTTAGCCGACCGTAAGATTACCAAAGAAGAGTATTTTGAATGGAAGATTAACCGGCCTCACACCGAAGATTAGATACACGTGTATCACACGCCCATTTTAAGTGAAGAACTTGAAACGGGCGTGTGTCATTTCTTTGAGCTCAGCGCAACTTCGAAAATGCTTCGCATTTCCTCGGTCACGGGCATTCGCTAAATGCCCTCAAACACGCAAAAACAGCCACCTTCATGCAAGCATGAGGTGACTGTTTATTTCGTGTTTTATGCGCTTAGCTCAAAGCTATCGTGCATACAATTGAACATTAGTAGTTCATTTGTCATGGATTACTCAATGATTGTAGCAACTCTACCAGAACCTACTGTTCTACCACCTTCACGGATTCTTTAGAAATAATCTGTGGTGGAGAATGGCATGTTTTCGGGGTTCTTGGGTGTTGATTTTTTCAAAAGATACGGATTTTCTCTGTGTTTTCAAAAATGTTGTAGCCAATTTGTAGCCAGAGCAATTTTCTATACCCTAAATCGGTATTTCCCTTTACCAAAATCATTTACTGCTTCTTTTCACCACTGCCTACCAAAGCGTTTTTAGATTTTCCCCAAATTGCAAGAACATAAATCATTTGAGTGCGAATTTTATTTTTCAAGCATCTTATTAATATTAAATGGTGGAAGTACCACACTATCAGTATCTGGTTGCGCAGTTAACAATGTAAGTTCACTTCTGAGATAAGGCATCAAAATTGCTACAGCATTCTTATTTATTAAATCTTGAACCATCTTATCTCCCAAATCTTCTTGACCCTCAACCTTAAAGAAACCAGATAAACTGATAACAATATTATATTCATCTTGTTTTGTTCCGCTCAAAACAAGCGTTACTTTATACATGCTGTCTTCACCTAATCCTATTTGAACCTGCAATTCAAATTTTAATTCTTCAGTATTCCTAAAACCTTTTCTATCGAATTCAATTCTATCAAATACCATTTTTTGTAGAGTCAACGAACTATTAAAATTACCCATTATCTCTCCTTTAAGCTGCATCTGCAAAATTATTATCATCTGCTCTTACTTCAATGCTTAAACTTTCTGTCGATGTACTAAAAGTACTATTAAATACTGATTTGTATTTTTCTTGATTCATATATTTTTCTGTATTTATCGTAAGGTTGGTACACACTTCTCCGACCACTTCCAAAGTGCTAATTATCTCACTTGGAATTGTAATATTACCAATAGCAGATGCAAATGCAGTCAATGCCTCTGTGATTGGTTCAATTCCTTTGCCTACTGTTCCTAACACTTCTGTAATACGCTTATAGTACTCCGCCTCATAGTACACATGCTCCACTGAGGAAAAGTAAGCAATCTCATCATCAAACTCGCCATCTTCTGCATACATATATGAATCATCTTTAGGCAAATATGAACTATTCTCATCCCAATCTGAATTGTTATAGGCTACCGCATATTCATTTCCCACATAATCTACAGATATCTTTCCTGATGAATATTCTAATAGCAATTGCCGTATAGTTATCTCATCTCGAAGCATCCTTATTATGTTTATGCCGTTCGTTTTCCCAATCAACCACTTGCATCCTTTTTCATTATTCTGACAACATACGCATATAAAAATTTCATTGTTGTCATTTACACAAGTGAAGATAATAGGAAAATATGACTCAAAGAGAACTCTATCAATATAAAGTTGTCCATATTTATCTAATTTAATAAACTCTTTCATTTCTTTTCATCTCTTTCTCGAGTATAATTTTGAAGATGCTCTTCAAAATTAGCTATCATTTCAAACTCATCGTATGGCGATGCATCCTTATAAAGCCACCAGTCAACGTGAGAAGTTCTCTTTTTTGTTCTCTCTCTCGTTCTTTGTACCACCCCATGCCTGGGATTGGTATCTCCAATTGCAATTTGATAAGGCACTTTCATATCCGACATAGCACCTGCAAACCTTTTCACATCTGTAGGTTTCTCAAATGTCGATAAAGAATATTGTCCAGGATCCGTTATATCAGCTAAGGGATTCAATACAAAACCACTTTCTTCAAAAGAAGGTAAAAATGATTCTTTATCACACTTTCCACTTCTACATGCTCTATATACTTTTATAGATTCTTCCCTTGCTCCATCAGGCAATTCAAATCTCTGAAAATAATCCGGAAATATTTTTTCTATTCGTCTTAGAGTATCTTTACTATCCAAATCTATCCCTCTTTTTGTGAACACAGTAATCCAAGAATATTATCTCACAAAACCTCTGCTTTTGTCCAGTCTATAATTATTGACAGTCTATAATTATGAATACCCTAATGATATTCTGGTTTATTCTATGCAAAATACAATCCATATATTCTTTTTCATAAAGTTCTGACAATTAATGTATCTAAATTTACTTGTTTTATCTATAATCCTTATCAATGTCCAGACCCGCGTTCACCCTATGTATATCCGGAAATCTATTTCAAATATTTATAATGTCAAGATTCTTTCCATTCAACTACTTGATATTTTGACATTCGCCCCACTCGGATTTCCTTTTTTATTAATACGCAACATCCTATAGTATCTATTACGCACCATACGTTTTAATTCCTCTTCATAATGTTTTAAATAATTTGCAATCTCGGGGAAAATATCTGGTTCAATTTGTCGTAGAGCACACAACATTCCATTTAATTTTTCTATCTCTAAAATATTTGAACTCTTTTTACACTTGCTAAACTGATCTAAAATTTGTTTTCTTTTTCGGTTTAATACAATCTTTCTGCCATCCTTTAAGCCCACGCCAGTAACTTCCTTCAGTTTACCAGCTTGATAATAATGATCTTTTTGAGGTTTAGCCTTCAAACCATTCATTTTTAGTTGACATGCGACATCTTCTCTAAGCTGCTTATTAATAGGTTTCCTTGATGAAAAAGTCATATCATCAACATATAAGGTAAATTCACATTGATACCGTTGAGAAATCTTATATATTTCATCAAACATGTGAGAATAAGTCCAGTAAACTACCATTTGGCTTGAAGGGCTTCCCGTAGGTAATTTATTCTCATATGTCACAAGTTTTGTCATTAACCAAGCTATGTCATTTGACATTTTAAATGTATCAACGAACATCTTATAAATATGTGAACGCTGTGCAGAATCATAAAACTGAGATATATCCATAGTTTTAACAAAAGCATTATCCTTATGCCTCTCCGCATTATAAATATAACTACAATGCTTCTTTCCTGTCATAACCCAATCTGGAGTCTCTATTCTGGACAAAAGTTTACATATCTTTTTCTGTATTATTTTTAAATCATCTGCCGGCACAGCAAAATAACGCATATCCTTTCCGTTTGCTTTTAATCTTGAAAAAGTACTGTATTCATATTCATGTTCACATTTGAAATAATCTTCTGAAAGTCCTAATAGAATTGCCAATTTTCTTCTGTTTCTCATTCGATATAAAGGGCTTACTTGCAATGAATACATTTTACTCATTTTCAAATTCGCCTACCTTCTCTAATATCTTCAGTAATCTCATTCCAGCCCTAGCAACTCTTTGTTTTTTATCCGTATTAGCTGAATCATTTTCCAATGCTTCAGCAAACAACAACAATGTGGATTTCTTCATATCAAAAACTTTTGCATATTTATCCAGCACTTCCATTGTCGGTTGCTTTTTATCATTTTCCAATTCTGATACATAACTTTGAGAAATTCCTAGCAGGCCCGCCAATTCTGCAGATTTATATCCATTAAATATTCTTAACAGTTTTAATGCTTCACCCATGTTTTATCACCTTTTTATAAAAAAAATAGATTAGTTGGTATTAAAATAAGTTATCTAATAATAACTCAATCACAGTTTTGCAAACATAGATAACAAATTTACCAACCAATCTGAGGATTGATTTTTTGTTCTGCTTACAGAATGCAAAAACTGAGCTAATACCGGATTTGAAAAATGCTTTAACTCTTCTACAAAACTGCTTCATAGTTTTGCCTCCTTTCTTATCTCTGTTTACCAGAGACACCATCCATAGAAAGGAATTATGAATTCGGTATTTTTTCAAACCACTGACTAATCTATTGTTGGAGCGTGTACCATCCACACGCGACGTGCAACACAACTACTCTGTACTGTACTAACACTATGCATCCCCTAAAGGCTAGCACGCACAGGCACGACTGGTTGCCCGGGTTTAATTTAAGGAATAACCTTCCAAGCATTTCTGCTCACTGTACTACTAATGGATGGATATACCTACGTTAAAGTAATTTTATTATAACACCTTCATTACATTTGTCAAGATATTTTATCGCCAACAGCGATATTACAAATATATGATCTACAATGCCATTAATGACAGCAACTAATTTCTTTTAAGTATTTCAAGAAGATACTTATGAAATAAAACCTAATAAATTAATTCTTGATATTTTATAAAATAAAAGGGTTAGAAATAGGCGTCCTAACCCTTTTACCAGGTTTTTGTTTACTCTAACATGCTGCAAGGCTCCACACACTGCTATTTCATCGTTTTTTATCGTGATTAAACTCCACTATTGCTTCGCCTCAATACCACCAGTTGGTGTACCTATTATTGTCTCTTACACATGCGCTTCACTTTGGCCGCCCCTTAACTGCGGGTTTGCATCAGCAGTATTTACAGACACGGCAGAATAACCGGCTACAAAGGTCTTTCATACTTGAGTACATTGCAAGGCAATATTGCCTTCAAAACTTTTTTAAAAAGTTTTTTCAACGGCAACACCTCCCTTACCCATATGTGTGAATTATAATTCGTATATATTGTACCAAGTCGCTAGCGCGACGGCTATTCCCAGTGAATCGTCGCAGTACAAAGTATATGGGCTATGGGCAAAATTTAAAAGAAATATTAGACCGGAAAGGAATGACGGTAAAAGAACTGGCAAAAAAAGCAGGCATTGCGCCTACT
>JAQXRN010000144.1 GCA_029218545.1 Bacillota bacterium
GCCGTTGCAGTAAATATTTTTATTGCTATTTTTGATACTTTTCCGCAATCGGAAGCCTATGCATCCTTAATATGGTGGATTGAGTGCTTAACAGTAATTTTCTTTGCAGTAGATTATGTGCTGCGAATCTGGACGGCAGACTTTTTATATGATGACATGGCTCCTGCTAAAGCAAGAATTAGGTTTATATTCTCATGGGCAGGACTGGTGGACCTGTTGTCATGCGTGCCGTTCCTTGTGGCTTCCGGAGGAGGAGCACTCAGAATGTTCAGAATAATAAGAATTCTTAGGGTCTTTAGAATTCATCACTATGCTGACCCCCTTCGAGTTATTGGCGATGTACTGAGAAAGAAAAAAGGACAGCTGTTGTCGTCTATCTTTATCGTTTTTATACTAATGATTGCCTCATCTCTGATGATGTACAATCTTGAACACGAGGCTCAGCCGGAGGCTTTCCAAAACGCCTTTTCAGGTTTCTGGTGGGCTGCAAATACGCTGCTCACGGTAGGCTACGGAGACATCGTGCCTATTACGCTTGCAGGTAAAATATGTGGCACAATGCTTACATTTTTAGGGGTGGGAATGGTTGCCATTCCTACAGGTATATTATCTGCCGGATTTATGGAGCAGGTATCCATAGTAAGGGAAAAGGCAGTGGTCGAAGGTGTAATTCGAGATACCGCTTTTGCTGAACAGGAACAGGATGGAAGAGAAGAATACAGCTATTGCCCTTATTGCGGCAAGCGGCTGCATTAGTGTATTAGAAAAAGCGACATCAATGCGAACGAAATAACATGATACAAATAAAACGTACGGCATTTTACGAACAATGCAAAAAAATGCAAAATAATTATTAGCAAATAAAACAACAATTATTGACATTTTTTTTAGAAAATTGGTATAATGTAACCATATTGAACCAGCTTTTTGTGACTGACGGTAATAGCGGACAACCGCGGGGGAGCAATAAGCGTAGAAAGCCGACCGTCTGGGTGTATTTGTTCCTTTTGTCAGGGGATAAATATACCCTTAATTTGTTTTTTGGAGGATAGTATGAAGAAAATTGGAATTGTCATGGGGTCCGATAGCGATTTACCCGTTGCAGAGAAGGCTATCGACACTCTAAAAGAATTAGAAATCCCTTATGAAGTACATGTTTACTCTGCGCATAGAACACCTATTCAGGCTGCAGAGTTTTCAAAGAATGCGAGAGATAATGGATTTGGTGCTATTATCGCTTTTGCAGGTAAGGCTGCACATCTTGCCGGAGCCCTTGCTGCAAATACAACACTCCCTGTTATCGGTGTACCTGTTAAGTCTTCAACACTTGATGGACTTGATGCACTTCTTGCAACAGTTCAGATGCCATCAGGCATTCCTGTTGCGACAGTTGCAATTGACGGGGCACAGAATGCTGCACTTTTGGCTGCTCAGATGCTTTCCATAGAGGATAAGGAAGCTGCAGATAAGCTTCAGGCAAAGCGTGAAAGGGATGCTGAAAAAGTATTGGAAAAGGATGCTGCCATATCAGCAAAATATTAAAAAGCTTTTAATTTTTTATTTAACACATCACATATAAAAGGAGAACAAAAAATGAAACTAATCTACACAGGAAAAACTAAAAACGTATTTGAATTAGAAAATGGTAACTACTTATTAAAGTTTAAAGATGACTGCACAGGTAAGGATGGCGTTTTTGACCCAGGTGAAAACTCAGTTGGATTAACAATCGACGGAGTTGGTGATGTAAACCTTCGTATGTCAATTTACTTCTTCGAAAAGGTAAATGCAGCAGGAATCAGAACTCACTATGTTAATGCTGACCTTGAAAATACAACTATGGAAGTTCTTCCTGGTAAAGTTTTCGGACACGGTCTTGAAGTTATCTGCCGTCACAAAGCAGTAGGAAGCTTCTTCCGTCGTTATGGTGAATACATTGAAGAAGGTGCAGATCTTCCTGCATACGTAGAAACTACATTCAAGAACGATGCTTTAGGCGATCCATTAGTAACTAAGGACGGTTTAGTAGCTCTTGGAGTTATGACAGAAGAACAGTATGACGACATCAAGGTTATGACTCAGCAGATTACTCAGATTGTTGCTGATGACTTAAAGGAAAAGGGACTTGTATTATATGACATCAAGTTCGAATTCGGCTATGATGCAGATGGCAAAGTAATGCTTATCGACGAAATCGCTTCCGGTAACATGCGTGTTTACAAGGATGGAGAATATATCGATCCAATGACACTTTCAGAACTTTTCTTTGCATAGGCTAAAGGAGGATACTAATGGGTGGATTCTTCGGAGTTACATCTAAAAGTGATTGCATGGTAGACGTGTTCTTTGGTACTGATTATCATTCCCACCTTGGAACACGCCGTGCCGGCATGGCAGCATACGATGAAAAAATCGGTCTGCAGAGAGAAATTCATAATATTGAAAACTCTCCTTTTAGAACAAAGTTTGAAAACATCCTGAATGAGATGAAGGGCAAAGCGGCAATCGGCTGCATCAGCGATACAGATCCTCAGCCTCTTTTGATTCGTTCTCATTTAGGTACTTTTGCACTATGTATGGTGGCAAAGATAAACAATTTAGATGAGTTAATTGAAAAACACCTCAGCGAAAGCGGAGGTCATTTTGATGCTATGACAGGTGGCAAAATCAACTCAACAGAACTGGTTGCGGCTATGATCAGCCAGAAAAGTGATTTTGTAGAAGGCATCAGATATGTGCAGGACATGATCGATGGAACATGTTCTATATTGATTTTAAAGGAAGATGGCAGCTTAATCGCAGCCAGAGATAAGATGGGCAGACTCCCTATTCTTGTCGGAAAGGGCGAAGATGGATACTGTGTATCCTTTGAATCATTTGCTTACAGCAAGCTTGACTATGCTGACGAATATGAACTTGGTCCGGCAGAAATAATTGAATTGTCACCGGACAAGATTACTCAGCTTGCAGCTCCCGGCCAGGAGATGAGAATATGCGCATTCCTGTGGTCATATTACGGATATCCGACTTCAAGATATGAGGGTGTCAACGTAGAAACCATGAGATACAGAAATGGTAAAATCATGGCTGAAAACGAAATGGAAGCAGGAACAATGCCTAGACTTGATTACGTTTGCGGCATTCCTGATTCAGGAACACCTCATGCTATGGGATATGCAGCTAAGAGCAAAATAGGTTTTGCAAGACCTTTTATCAAATATACACCTACATGGCCTAGAAGCTTTACACCGGCTAATCAGAAGGAAAGAAACAAGGTTGCCAAGATGAAACAGATTCCTGTTCACGAACTCATTGAGGGTAAGGATCTTCTATTTGTAGACGACTCAATAGTAAGAGGAACTCAGCTTGGCGAAACTGTAGAATTTTTATATGAGAATGGTGCAAAATCTGTACATATGCGTTCAGCATGCCCTCCAATCAGGTACGGCTGTAAATATCTGAATTTCTCTACTTCAAGAAGCGATATGGAACTTCTGGCGAGAAGAGTTATTCAGGACCTGGAAGGCGATGAAGGACAAAAATATATTGACGAATATAGCGATTCAAATACAGAACGTGGTAAAGCACTGAGAAAAGTAATTGCAGAGCAGTTCAACTTCGATTCTTTAGAATTCCAGACTCTTGAAGGTGTAATCGAAGCTATCGGACTTGAACCATGTAAACTCTGCACTTATTGTTGGAATGGAAAGGAATAGAAATGATGCATAAG
>JAQXRN010000145.1 GCA_029218545.1 Bacillota bacterium
CCAATTACAAAAGCCATGTTTCTTGCAATTGCCAGAGTAGAAATGCTGTTTAGCTCGTCTTTCCTGATAGGAATCGGCACGCCTGTCATAAAGTCTGCCAATCCATTTCTTGTCAGATAACCCTCGGATAACTCATCAAAGATAAAATCCTTTAAATGAGGTACCAGATACTTTCCGATTCTGTCTTCAATAGTGTTCATAGTCATTAAATCTCCCATCCCTTTTTCATAAAACGCTTAACTTCTTCCGGATTAAAGGTCTCCTCCAGATCCTTCGTAAGCCTTTCTTCTATAATTTTCTCATCAACTCCTGCCTGCAAGGCAAACTTTCTTAATATCCTGTATTGCTCCTCTTTTTTTCTGTTTTTGTGCTGGAATCCCTTCCCATAATAAAAATCTGCCAATTCTTCGTACAATCTGAAAGGTTTTTTATTGCATTCCTTCATTAAAAAATCAACGGTATTTTTAAATCCACCTCGATTGTAATAAATATCCAGCATCTTTTCAACAGTTTTGAGGCGTGCCAGTTCTACTGAACTCAGCCACCTGTTGGAAATAACTTCATAAGGTGCTTTGTCTCTGGCAATTATCCCATATTCATCACACATAAAATACAGTGGAGTGCCTTTAAGAACCTTCAGGAAGCCCATCTGAAAAGCATCAGCACCAAGGTTATATACCTTGTCAAAAGACCTCTCAAAAAGCTCATAAGTTTCATAAGGAAGCCCTGCAATCAAATCCACATGAATATGTATGTTTCCAAGGGCTATAAGCTTTTCCACATTGTATAAAACAGGGTAGACATTCTCTTTTCTATTTACTGCCGCCAGTGTTTCAGGGTTTGTTGACTGTATTCCGATTTCAAACTGAAAGAGACCTTTTCTGGCTTTGGAAAGGAGAGTAAATAACCTGTCCGTTAAAAGGTCTGCACATATTTCAAAATGAAAATTAGTCTTCCCGTTGTCGTTTTCAATTAAATATTTGAATATTTCGTATGATCTGTTTTCATCGTAGTTAAAGGTTCTGTCTATAAACTTGACCTGCATAACCCTTTTGAAAAGAAAATAGCTCAGGTCCGCTTTAACTCTGCCCAATTCAAGAGGTCTGATGGACTTATCTATGGAAGACAGACAGTAGCCGCACTTAAAAGGGCAGCCTCTTGCAGACTCATAATATATGACCTTGTCGGATTCACATTCCAATACTGAATATAAAAATGGAATATCGTTAAAATCCATAGGTTCAATCTGCTGATTGACATAAATCTTGCCATCCTGGCGATAAATAAGCCCGGGAACCGTATTGAAAGGCCTATCGGCATCATCTAGTACCTGAAGAAAACGATAAAAGGAATATTCTCCTTCACCACATAAAACATAATCAACCCAAGGGTTTTCCTGCATAAAAATATGGGCATTAAAACTTACTTCAGGACCACCTAAGGCTATCTTCACATCCGGTCTTGCCTTCTTCAAATCAGCTGCGATTGCCTTTGTCTGTTCAATATTCCAGATGTAGCAAGAAAAGCAAACCAGATCATAGTTTGCTCTTACCAATTCGCCATATATGTAATTTGGTTCGTTGTTAATTGTGAATTCGCGCAGTTCAACATCAGCCGAAGTATCTGCACTTACAGTGTACAGATACTTCAAAGCCGGATTTGAATGAACATACTGTGAATTTAATGTAGTCAGTAATATCTTCATATCTTAAATATTCTGTAATAATCTGTCAAAGCCGTTGCTATAGCATTCTGAATCTTTCATCCTTAAGTAGGCCTCTATCTTCCATGCAACGCTTCAGTGAAGCCAGCATGGTTTCCTTATCTTCAGGAAGATTGCCTCTAAGGGATACATAGTTTGACGCATGGTTGCTTCTGAAAACACATGATTTTGTCGGATTTGCATGCTGAAGCATCAGGCATGTTTCTGCAAGGACTTCTTCAGCAGTCAGCTTATTGAATCTTCCGGCTGCCCAGTCGTCAAGCATCGGAGCAGGTGACTGGAGCATCAATGTCAGAAGGCTTACATAAGATGCATTCATCTCAGTAATCATCTTGCCTGTTTCAATTGCATGTTCTTCCCACATTTCCTGACCTGCAAGACCGCTGATAAAGGTTACTGAAGTCTTGATTCCGGCATCTTCGAGTTTTCTAACTCCATCGATAAGCTGCTCTCTTGTCTCCCCCTTATTTACCATCTCAAGCACCTTCTGGCTACCCGATTCAGCTCCCAG
>JAQXRN010000146.1 GCA_029218545.1 Bacillota bacterium
CAACCTTCTTTTCTATAGCTTCAGGCTTAACAGCTTCAACAGTGATGTGCTTTTCCGCACCGTTTGAATCAAGGAATTCTCTTGAAAGATTTACAATGTTCTGGCCATTCCAATGCATTGAAAGTCTTGGTTCTGCAGTAACAGTTGCGACCACAGTAGCTTCAAGGTTTTCAAGTCTTGCAAGCTGGCAGAAACGCTCTACATCCTTTTCGGAAACAACAACCGCCATTCTTTCCTGAGATTCGGAAATAGCTAGTTCTGTACCGTCAAGACCATCGTACTTCTTTGGTACTACATCTAAGTTGATTTCAAGACCATCAGCAAGTTCACCAATAGCTACAGATACGCCGCCTGAACCGAAGTCGTTACAACGTCTGATAAGCTTGGATGCTTCAGGATTTCTGAATAATCTCTGAATTTTTCTTTCCTCTGGAGCGTTACCCTTCTGAACCTCTGCACCACATGTTTCAAGTGATGAAACATCGTGAGATTTTGAAGAGCCTGTTGCACCACCGCAGCCGTCTCTACCGGTTTTTCCGCCTAAAAGGATAACTCTGTCACCTGCTTCAGGAACCTCTCTAACTACATTTTCTGCAGGAGCTGCCGCAATAACTGCACCGACTTCCATTCTCTTAGCGACATAGCCCGGGTGATAGATTTCATCTACCTGACCTGTAGTAAGACCAATCTGGTTACCGTATGAGCTGTAACCTGCAGCTGCTGTTGCAACCAGCTTACGCTGAGGAAGCTTGCCTGGGATAGTTTCGGAAACCGGAACTAACGGGTCACCTGCACCTGTTACACGCATAGCTGCGTAAACATAGGATCTACCTGATAACGGGTCTCTTATAGCACCACCTACGCAGGTTGCCGCACCACCGAATGGTTCAATTTCTGTAGGGTGATTATGAGTCTCATTCTTGAATAATAACAGCCAATCCTGTTCTTCGCCTTCAACGTCAACCTTGATTTTAACAGTGCAAGCATTGATTTCTTCGGATTCGTCAAGCTTATTAAGCTTTCCGTCCTTCTTTAACTGCTTAACAGCGATAGTACCAAGGTCCATTAAAGTTACAGGCTTAGTTCTGTTAAGACCCTTTCTTACGTCAATATATCTGTCATAAGCTACCTGAAGTGTTTCGTCTTCAAACTTAACATTATCGATTATAGTGTTAAATGTTGTATGACGGCAGTGATCGGACCAGTATGTGTCGATCATCTTAACTTCAGTGATAGTAGGATTTCTGTCTTCCTTCTTAAAATATTCCTGGCAGAACTTGATGTCTGCAAGGTCCATTGCAAGACCTCTGTCCTTGATGAACTGTGCCAGTTCTTCTTCATTTAAGTCAATAAAGCCTTCTACAGTTTCAACTGTTGTAGGGATTTCATATTCTACAACCAGAGTTTCAGGAATAGCCATATCAGCTTCTCTTGATTCTACTGCATTGATTACGAACTTCTTGATTGCTGCTACTGCTTCTTCAGTTACATTTCCGTAAAGAGCATAAACCTTTGCAGTCTTAACTTCAGGTCTGTCTCCCTTTGAAATGATCTGAATACATTCAGCTGCAGAGGATGCTCTCTGATCGAACTGACCAGGAAGAGGTTCAACTGCAAATATGCAGTCAGCTTCAGGAAGCTCAGTGGTTACATTGTCAAGCTGAGGTTCTGCAAAAACTGTGTTAACACAATAGTCAAACAGATCCTTTTCGATGTTATCAACATCATATCTGTTAAAAACACGTACCTTATCGATTCCTTCAATCTGAAGTAATTCTGTAATATCATTCTTTAAAGCACGAGCTTCATTATCTAGACCAGGTTTCTTTTCTACGAATATTCTAAAAACCATGATTTAAATCCTTTCTGCCATAAGGGCGCGTTTTCCGATGTCTTTTCTGTAGTATGCGTTTTCCCACTTAACAGTTTTAACTGTTTCGTAGGCTTTCTTGATAGCTTCTTCAAGAGTTTCAGCAGTTTCAGTTACGCCTAGAACTCTTCCGCCGTTGTTTACAAGCTTTCCACCATCTAATTTTGCACCTGCAACATAGATGTTTTTATCAGCAGGCATTGTAATTTCAAAGCCCTTTTCGTAGCTCTGAGGGTAACCTTCGGAGGCCATTACTACACAGCAAGCGCTCTTGTCAGCGAATTTAACTTCTGCTTCATCAAGCTTGCCATCATAGATTTTAAGCATAATGTCAAGGAGGTCGCTTTCAAGTAAAGGTAAAACAACCTGAGTTTCAGGATCACCGAAACGGCAGTTGTATTCGATTACCTTAGGTCCCTTTGGTGTAAGCATAAGACCAAAGTACAGACATCCTGAGAAGCTTCTTCCTTCAGCGTTCATAGCCTCAATTGTAGGGCGGAAAATAGTTTCCATACATTCCTTAGCGATTTCATCTGTATAATAAGGGTTTGGTGCAACTGTACCCATTCCACCGGTGTTAAGACCCTTATCACCATCTAATGCACGCTTGTGGTCCATAGAGGAAACCATCGGAATCAGAGTCTTTCCATCTGTAAAGGAAAGTACTGAAACTTCCGGACCGGTTAAAAATTCCTCTACAACAACCTTGTTGCCGCTGTCGCCAAAAATCTTATCTTCCATCATTGAGCGAACTGCATCTCTTGCCTGGTCACGTGTCTCAGCAATGATAACACCCTTACCGAGAGCAAGGCCATCAGCCTTGATTACTACAGGGATTTCACATTTTTCTATGTAAGCTAAAGCTTCATCCATTTCTGTAAATGTTTCATAAGCTGCTGTAGGAATGTTGTACTTTTTCATTAGATCCTTTGAAAAAGCCTTACTTCCTTCAATGATAGCCGCAGCCTTGTTAGGTCCAAAGGTCTTGATTTCCTTTGCCTGAAGAGCGTCTACTGCTCCAAGCACCAATGGATCGTCAGGTGCAACTACTGCAAAATCAATTTTGTTTTCTACAGCAAATTCAACGATCTTATCGATGTCTTTCGCCCCGATATCTACACATGTAGCGTCAGCAGCAATTCCTCCGTTACCCGGTAATGCAAAAATTTCGCCGACACTTTTATTTTCTTTTAATTTTTTGATGATAGCGTGCTCTCTTCCGCCGCCACCAACTACCATGATTTTCATTATGTTAGCCCTCTTTCTCTTAATGGTGGAACAATCTCATTCCTGTAAATGCCATTGTCATGTTGTGCTTGTTGCACGCTTCGATAACATTATCATCTCTTACTGAACCGCCTGGCTGAGCGATAAAGCTTACACCGCTCTTTGCAGCTCTTTCGATATTGTCCCCAAATGGGAAGAACGCATCGGAAGCAAGACAAACGCCCTTAAGGGATGCGAGATATTCTCTCTGCTCTGCTCTTGGGAATTCTTCCGGCTTTTCTGTGAAAAGTGCCTCCCAGAATCCATCTCCGATTACTTCATCCTGATCTTCTGATAAGTAAACATCGATTGCATTGTCTCTGTCAGGTCTTCTTACTTCATCCTTGAAAGGCAGGTTCAATACCTTTGGATGCTGGCGAAGATGCCACTTATCTGCCTTTTCTCCGGCTAATCTTGTGCAGTGAATTCTGGACTGCTGACCGGCACCTACACCGATAGCCTGTCCATCCTTTGCGTAGCATACGGAGTTGGACTGAGTGTATTTAAGAGTGATAAGAGCGATTATTAAGTCGCGCTTAGCTTCTTCTGTCATTTCTTTGTTTTCAGTTACGATTTCATTTAACAGCTGTGCATCAATCTTAAAGTTGTTTCTGCCCTGCTCAAAGGTAATGCCGTAAACCTGCTTATGTTCCTGTGCTGCAGGTACATAGTCTGTATCAATTTTGATGATATTGTATGCACCCTTTTTCTTAGCCTTTAAGATTTCAAGTGCTTCAGGGTCGTAGTCAGGTGCAATAATTCCATCGGACACCTCTCTTGAAATCAGTTTAGCACATGTAACATCACACTTATCGGAAAGTGCAATCCAGTCACCGAAGGAACTCATTCTGTCAGTCCCTCTTGCCCTTGCATAAGCTGTAGCAATTGGAGACTCGTCTAAACCTTCAATGTCGTCTACAAAGAATGCTTTCTTTAATTCTGCGCTCATTGGATTTCCAACTGCTGCAGAAGTCGGGCTTACATGTTTAAAGGAAGTAGCGGCGCACATTCCAAGCGCTTCTTTAATTTCCTTAACAAGCTGCCAGCTGTTTAAAGCATCTAAAAGATTGATGTAACCCGGTCTGCCGTTTAAGATTTCCATTGGGATTTCACTTCCGTCGTGCATAAAAATCTTTGCAGGCTTCTGATTTGGGTTGCAGCCGTATTTTAATTCATATTCTTTCATATCTCGAATTCCCTTCGGATTATTTGTTCTTGTTGATCATTTTGTTAGTTACTTCACCTGTTGCAAGATCTACATATCTTACATAGATTGAAATCTTGTTGTCTTCATTGAGATTTGCCCAGATATCCGAGAGAAGTTCCTCTGCTGTATCAGGAATTGCAACTCTTCTAGGCTCACCCTGGAAAGTAGGTAGAGGATTTCCATCGTGTTCATATGTGTGAATGAAATGTCCCAGTCCGGCAACCGATGGGTAATCCCAAGTGTATCTTGCGCAAGCGCTTCCTTCTTCATCCATGCTCTTCAAAATGCTCATTTCATAGCTGAAGCTACCGTCTTCAAGTGTCAGCATACCGCTGATTCTAGGAGTCCAGTTAGGAGCGTCAGGTTCAAACTCTCTTGTCTTGAGTGCTCCTCTGAAACACTTTCCGTCCTTTATAAAGTCATAAATTGTGTCAGTCTGATCGCCGTTTGTAACGATGATCTTATTGTCTATTACTCTGATAGGAGAATATATAATCAGAGATGGGTCTTCTACCTTAGACTCATCAAATGGATAAATCACCACATCGTTTCCCTCTTCTCTGAAAACTCTGTTACGTGAGTTTTCACTCCTTCCCATGATGAAATATGCAATTGCAGCCTTAGAACCATCCTCAGTCTTGCCGATTACGATGCCTCTTCCCGCATAAGCATTATCCTTTATGATTTCTCCCATTGTCTTAGAAGTATATATGCTCATATTACCTGCCTCCTGCTATGTCCCTGCTGATGGCTTCTGTTGCCTGCGGCAGAATAATCCACTCTGCCTGCTCCATAACGCGTTTCTGCAGCGTTTCAGGAGTATCTCCATCTTCAACAGCTACAGCCTTCTGCATTATAATCTGTCCGCCATCAGGAATTTCATTAACAAAATGTACTGTCGCACCTGTTACCTTAACACCATATTCAAGGGCAGCTTCATGGACATGAAGTCCGTAAAAGCCTTTGCCGCAGAAAGATGGAATCAGGGATGGGTGCACATTGATTATTCTTTTTGCGTACTTTGATGTAAAGTCTCCGCTTAAGATACTCATAAATCCGGCAAGCACTATTAAATCGATATCGTTTTCTTCTAAGAGCTCAATCAGTCTTGCTTCAAAGGCTTCCTGACTACCACATTCTTTTCTTAAAACAACCTCTGACTTAATACCGTTTTGTGCCGCTCTTGTGAGGGCATAAGCATCACTCTTGTTTGCAATAACCAATGAAATTTCACCGCTTGTAATTATACCGGCCTTTTGTGCATCGATTAAAGCCTGTAGATTTGTTCCTCCGCCGGAAACAAATACTGCAATTTTTGCCTTTAGCATATAATCACCTTTTCGTCTGATTTGATGATTTCACCGATTACATAAGCATCTTCACCAGCTGCTTTTAAGACTTCAACTGCCTTTTCAGCATCTTCCTTAGAAACAACAACGCTCATACCAACACCCATGTTGAAAGTGTTGAACATATCATGTTCAGGGATGTTTCCTGTTTCTGCTAACAGCTTGAAAATTGGAAGCACCTTTACTGAAGCCTTGTCAATCTTAGCGCAGAAACCATCAGGAATACTTCTAGGAATGTTTTCGTAGAAGCCACCGCCTGTAATATGTGAAACTGCCTTTACTTCAACTGCCTTGAATAGTTCAAGCATTGATTTTACATAAATTTTTGTCGGAGTAAGAAGAGTCTCGCCAAGGGAAGCTCCACCTAAAGCTTCCACAGGAGCCTTAAGGTCAACATTTTCAACGTCAAATACCTTTCTCACAAGGGAGAATCCATTTGAATGAACTCCACTTGATGCAAGTCCGATAATAACGTCTCCTTCTTTTACCTTTGTCTTGTCAAGAACCTTAGCTTTATCAACTACGCCAACAGAAAAACCTGCAAGGTCATATTCATCTTCGCTGTAGAATCCCGGCATTTCTGCAGTTTCACCACCGATAAGCTCACATCCTGACTGTACGCAGCCTTCTGCAATTCCTGAAACGATTTCTGCAATCTTTTCAGGATAGTTCTTGCCACAAGCAATGTAGTCTAAGAAGAACAGTGGCTTTGCTCCACAGCAGATGATGTCGTTTACACACATAGCAACGCAGTCAATACCTACTGTATCGTGCTTGTCCATAAGAAATGCCATCTTTAGTTTTGTACCAACACCGTCTGTTCCGCTTACAAGTACAGGCTTTGTGATATCAGTCATATCAAGTTCAAATAAACCGCCAAAGCCGCCGATATCTTCGCTCTTGCCGTTTACCATTGTTCTTGCTATGTGCTGTTTCATTAGTTCAACTGCTCTGTAACCTGCAGTAATGTCAACGCCTGCTGCTGCATAGCTGTCTGATTTTGAATTCTTATGCATCATTTCTATTCCTTTCCATTCCAACAATAAGTGCAGAGTTTACATGGTTCAAGTCCGATAGCTTCGATTACACCTTCAAGGGTCTGGAATTCTAAAGAATCGAAGTTAAACTGCTCTGCGATTACTTTTCTCAGTGCTTTACCACGTTCTGTATTTGAATTGCTGTATTCGTCAATATATTTTTGTCCTTCATCGCCTTCCAGGTCCTGAATAACTCTTCTCGCCAGAAGTTCCATATCGCTTC
>JAQXRN010000147.1 GCA_029218545.1 Bacillota bacterium
ATCCTAAGGTTAGAGCAATGGTTGCAAATATCTGTGAATTCGAATACATCACATGTAAAACTGAAATGGAAGCCCTTATTTTGGAGTGCAATCTTATAAAAAAATACGAGCCTAAATACAATGTTCTCCTTAGGGATGACAAGACATATCCATACATTAAAGTGACTATGCAGGAAGAATTTCCTCGCATAGTAAAGACAAGAATAATAAAAAAGGATGGAAGCAGATATTTTGGCCCATACAGCGATGCAGGAGCTGTTAATCAGACCATTGAACTGCTGAATAAGATTTTCCGACTTAAACGATGTTCTGCTGTCAAATTCCTTAAGGGACAGCGTGCGTGTCTCAACTTTCACATAGATGACTGCAGAGGAGTATGCGAAGGAAATGTCAATAAAGAAGAGTACATGGAATGCATAGAATCTGTTCTGGATTTTCTTGGCGGAAAACAGAAAAAGGTTCTGGATTATTTGAACGGTAAAATGCTTTCCTGTTCAGAAAACCTTGAGTTTGAAGAGGCCGCAAGATACAGAGATTACATTACTTCAGTGAAAGCACTCAATGAAACTCAAAGAGTGACAATGATATCAGATAATGACCTGGATATTATAATACCTGTAGGAAAGGATAAAAACACCTCTATCGTTGTTTTTCCTGTAAGAGGAGGCAAACTGAGCGGAAGAGAGACCTTTGCAATGAGTGCAGAGGGTGAGGATGATTATGATAGTCTGGTGGGGCAGTTTATCAAGCAATATTACAGTCAGTGGGCTGAAATACCGCCTGAGCTGCTTCTTTCAAGCCCGCTTAAAGAGTCGGGACTCATTGAAGAATATCTGGCAAACCTGCACGATGGAAGAAAAGTAAATATCTATGTTCCTAAGCGCGGCCCCAAGAAGGCTCTCTTAGACCTGGTACTGAAGGACGCAGAGGAAATGAGCAAGACAATAGAAGATAAGCTTGAGAACGAAAAGGCCAAAGAAAAAGAGATAATCAACCGTTTTTCCACTATTCTTGGTGTCAGGAAGGATTATTACAGAATAGAATCCTACGATATCTCAAACACTAATGGGGTAGACACTGTTGGAGCTATGGTGGTGTTTGGAAATCTCAAGCCGGTGAAAAAGGCATACAGAAGGTTTAAAATAAAGACGGTGGAAGGTCCTGACGATTACGGAGCCCTTCAGGAAATGCTTTACAGAAGGTTCAAAAGGGCATTAGAAGGTGATCCGGGGTTTTCTGAACTGCCTGATTTAATACTTATGGATGGAGGCGTTGGGCAGGTAACCTCTGCAGAAAAAATACTGAGAGCTTTAAATATTTCCATACCGGTACTTGGAATGGCAAAGGACGACAATCATAGAACTAGGGCCTTGGTAAATGGAAGCGGTCACGAGTTTATTCTGACAGAGGATCCTGTGCTGTTTAAGTATTGCGGAAGACTGCAGGAAGAAGTCCACAGATTTGCAATAGAATACCATCGCAGTCTTCACAACAAGAACTCTATAGGCTCTGTTTTAGACAACATTAAAGGTATAGGAAAGATTAAAAGAAATGCATTGCTTTCTCATTTTAACTCTGTGGAGGACATAAAAAAAGCTTCGATAGAAGAACTGCTTAAAGTACCTGGAATCACCAGACAGAATGCAGCTGCAATAAAAGAATATTTTAATGGAATTTAAGGTATTTGGTTGATTTTAAGGTACCATTTATGATATAGTGTCATTGTTATTATAAGATAATAATTATCAATTTATGGAGGAGATAAATATGACAGATGAAAAGAGAACTCCTGAAATCGAAGAAGCAGATTTCATAACATTAGAGTTCGATGATGGTGCTGAAATTGAATGCGAAATCATGGGCGTGTTTGATTACGACGGTAAAGAATACATCGCATTGCTTCCAAACGACGGAACAGATGATGTTTACATCTACGGTTACAAGGAAGTAGGAGAAGATGAATTTGAGCTTGTCGACATCGAAGATGATGCTGAATTTGAAAAGGTTGTAGCAGAATTCGATGCTCTTATGGAAGCTGAATAACAAAGTCAGTTTAAGCCCCGCGTTTTACACACGGGGTTTCGTTATGTAAAAATGTATTACGGGGGATAGTTATGAAAAAATATGATATTATCATTGCAGGCGCAGGTGCGGCAGGCGTGTTTATGTCCTATGAATTTACGAAACTTAACACCAATGCCAAAATATTAATGGTAGACAAGGGTGCACCTCTTGAAAAGAGAAAATGCCCAATAAGCAAAGGTCTTACACCGACATGCGTCAAATGTAAGCCATGCCACATTATGAACGGATATGGCGGAGCAGGAACACTTTCAGACGGCAAGTATAATATCACAACTCAATTTGGCGGAGATCTGCATAAATATGTAGGTGTGCCAAAGGCAATGGAACTGATGGAATACGTTGATGATGCACTCTGCAGCATGGGTGGTGCAGATGCTAAGCTATATTCTACAGATCAGAAACTGAAAACAGAAGCTCTGAATTATGACCTGCATCTTATGGAAGCAAAGGTCAGACATCTTGGAACCGACCGAAATGTTGAAATTTTAG
>JAQXRN010000148.1 GCA_029218545.1 Bacillota bacterium
CTACATTTTGCAAGAACAATCACTGCTTCATTAACTTTGCTCATCAGCATTACCTCCTTCATCGGAAGTATCTGCGGACGGAACATTTGTAGATTCCTCAGTATAGTATGCCATCAAAACAGTAATATCATCACCACAGCCAAGTTCGCTTGTTTCTTTGAGCCAGTCTTTCAGGTTGGATGCCACAGTTTCAAAGCCATGTTCCTGGATCAGATTAAAATAATCTCGACAGGTAACATGGAAATCTGCTTCTGACTTGTAGCTATTGGAGAAACCATCTGTAGAAAGCAGATAAAGATACGGAACATCCTCAGACACATCACGCTTTCTAATCATGGTAATAGCTTTCTTCCAAGCGTCCATCTTGCATAGAGAGTGTGTTTCCGTTCCCAGAATCTTATCGCCCTCAATAACTGGCTGAATCTCTGTTGTATTCACAAAGAGAATGTCGCCATCACCTAATTGAAAAGCAAAAATGAAGGTGGGAGTAATCATCAGTCCAAGCAGCGTCGTTCCATACTGCTTGTAAACAGCACTCTTATCAACTTCACCGTTCTCATCAAGCGGCTTCTCACGTTTGTTTTTCAGATGTGCTTCCCAGACTCTCTTTTTCCATTCTGCATCAATCGCCTGAGCAACCTTTACTTCGCCTTCACGATTAAGATACGTCATAAAGAAATCCATATCTTCTGAGAAATTGTGGAGCAGATCCTCCATGATACGACAGAACACATTGGTCGCAATTTTCGAGCCAGTCTTGCTATGCGGACAGGATGCACTACCATGACCGTCCGCAACAGCAATCAATGCAACATCGTCAGAAACCTGAACTTGCTTATAGCTATCTTGGCAAACGACTCCGCTACGGATGTGAGAGGCACCTTGAACACTTTCCCCATAAATCTTACGACTCATAGGTGTTCACCTCCTTTTTACCAAACGTCACCTTCACCAACGTCATCAGGGTTAGGAATGTTATTCATGTCAAGAACCAGAGGTGCATTACCGCCACCAGTTGCAGGAACAGAAGCAGGAAGCAAGTCGCCACCATCAGGAAGCAGAGGAATACCAACAGGTTTCTTATCTTCAAGCACATGGCTTGCAGGAGCAGATACCATAGATGCTGCCGTAGATGCCCACTTAATCATCTTAGTCAGCATAGCTGCATTATTTGCCTGAAGAACCAGTTCACGATTGCCGGTAAACTCAGTCAAAACAGTATCATCCGCATCCTGTCCGATAGAAATAGCAATACGAACTGCTTTTTTACCCCAAGGCAGATGCAGGAGCTTATCCAGAGACTTCTTATAATCGTCAGTCGGCTGACCATCAGAAAGCAGTACCAGAACAGGAGGTAATGCACGGTCAGACATAGGAGGGATTGTGAGCTGTGCAGACAGAAGCTCGAAAGCCTGTCCCAGATCAGTTACACCACCTGCCTGAAGATCATCCCATGCAAAATCTTCAACAGGAACAGGGTTTGCAGTTACCCAGGATGCACCAGTAGAAAACTGTAAGGTGCGAATCATCAGCTGTGCATTAGGGTTGTTGCTTGCCGCATCAACCATATCAGGGATTACGGATTGAATTGCATGGTTTACTGTACCGATTTTTTCTCCGTACATAGAACCAGAGCAGTCAACAATCCAGAAGAAATGTAGCGGTCTACTTGCCAGTTCGCCGCCGGGTCTTTTCATTTTTTCAGCCATCTTAATGTCCTCCAATCGCTTTATCTAAATTCGCCAAGTGTCTGTCCGAAGTGAATCTTTGCATTTGCTGCAATTCCAGCACTTCGACCAATCGCTACCGGAATTTGAGTTCCATCTGCTTTCTCATAAGTCCAGTTCACCTTATCCTCATTACGAATACCCCAGAGGTTCGGATTCTTTGGATTCTGAACAACGGAGCCAACAACGGTCTCCATATCAAAATCACCATACAGGTGATGAGAGTAAATCTTTGTGTCCTGTGTAAGTAAAACTCGGCTCTTGCTTGTAACGAGCTTTGCAGGAATTGCTACGCTGCTCTGACAGCCCCAACAGATATGAGCTACACCCATCTGCTCCTTGGCTTCATCGTAGAACACTTCTGCGCCGCAAGAAGGGCAGGTCACAATTCCGCTCATCAAGTTTGCAAAGGTTTCAAGCCATTTGTTCTCTGTTACACGACGGTTAGGAGAACTCAGACCTGCGGTGAACGCCTGTGTAAACAAGGCTTTCAGATTTTCAGGGTACAAGTCCCAATAAATCAGGGCATTGTCCTGATAGCCACGAACAGGTCTGTTGGATTTGTTATCCGGATCAAAAATAAACACCGGATTTGTGCCATACAGACGGTTCATTGCGTGAATGTCCATGCACTTAATGTCCGCTTCGAGCTTGCCTTCCAACGGATGATTCATCATAAACATATAGAACAGCAGAACTGCCAAAGAGAACAGGTCTGTGTTTCTGGAAGGTTTCGCCTTGCCCAGAACAATTTCAGGAGCCATAAAGCGAGGAGTTCCATAAACGGAGCTATCGTCCTTGCCATTGACAGATACATTATCGTTATCGCAAATTAGCACATTGCCCGTATCAGGATCAAAGAACAGGTTGCCGAAAGAAATATCACGATAGCTGTATCCCATAGCGTGCAGCTTCTGATAGCCTTTTGTAAGATTAAATGCTGCTTTGCACAGAGCGTAGAAAGTAGGTTCTGCTTTGCGTTTCATCAGGTCTACGATACTTCTATAGTTCTTAGGACGCAGAGCCATGATGTATCCGAACGGTTCGCCCGAACGCTTATAGATCAAATCTTCAGGCCAAAGGAAAGAATCATCAGGACTGCCTTTTGCAATCAGATTTTCAAGAATCTCTTTCTGAGAAGTTGTCGCTGTGTGTCTGTAGTACCACTTCAGAGCGAAATGTTTACCGCCGTTTTCTACATCATAAACTTCGCCCTGACCGCCAGCACCAAGCAGCTGCTTTACAACATACTTGTTGCCACTTTCGGATGTCAGGATAGTTCCTGCTTTCAATAAGCCGTCCATCAGTAGATCGACCTCCTTTGCTGGATGATTTTGATTACCTCATATGGAATTGTCCCATCAGGAACAACCAAACTAAAGGTCTTATTTCCGTATTGAAGCTCAATGCCGTTTGAATAAGGTTTTACTGCGGACAGGTATTTATATGCCTTATCAAATCCGTGATCCTTGCATTGAAGAATAATACGTTGATTTGTAATATACAAAATTGCTTTGAACTGCTGTGTCTCAACATACTCTTTTGCCTGACCGGAACCGAAGCTATGACGATTCCCTTCAAACAATCCAGGTGTGCTGAAGCCATGATGCTTGTAGATTTTTTTCGTCTTATCTACCAGAAGAATAGCTTTGTCTATGTAACAGCAGTATTCGCCTTTTTTGAGAAAGAGGTTATCTGTATTCAGTCGTGGAAGTCGTCCAGACAAGATTTCCTGCTTTGCCAAATCAGGCAAAATAGTGGTTACGGTTGGAACGCTGTTATTTCCAAAGAAAAAGTCCAGTAATCCCATGTCTCAACCTCCTTACACAAACTGATACTTGAGCTTCTTCTTTCGTGCATAGCTCTCGGCATAAGAACCAAAGCTGCACATCAAGATGAACTTCTCGTTGACACCTTCAAAGGCGTTTTCCCCAATAGCAGTTACACTGTCAGGAATATAAATTGTTTCCAGATTGGCGCAATCAGCAAAAGCATAATCACCAATCCCAGACAGCTGCTCATGGAGTTTGATTTTTTTCAAATTTACGCATCCCTGGAACATTTTTGCCGGGATAGCATTGATATTTTCACGAATCTCAATACCGTCCAAGTTCTTGCAGTCAGAGAATGCTCCGTCGCCAATCCAATACACAGATTTCGGTATCTGGATGGTCTTTAACCCTGTTCCAGAAAGAGCATACGCCCCAATCTGTTCCAACATAGCCGGTAAAGACAGGGTTTTCAATCCTGCGCATCCTGCCAGTGAAAAGTCGCCAAGTTCTCGCAGAGACATTGGGAAAATAATCTGTCGAAGGTTGGAGCATCCTAAGAACGCTTTCTCACCGATACGACGGAACCCTTCCGTCATAATGGCTTCCTCAATCGAACTTTCTGAAAATGCTCCCGCCTTGATTTCAATGACAGGGGTATTTTTATTGGTATTCTGGAAAATAATCGTTTTATTGTTCGCACCAGTAAAACCAGTGACTGCCAAACCATTCCCCAAACTGCTTCGCTCATATTGAAACAGTTCGCCATATTGGGTTGTACCGCTTTTCTTCTCTGCGATAACCGGAGCAGCTCCTTTTTTACCGGAACTAATCTTTATATCACAAGGTTTCTTCAGAATATGCTGACCATAGCAGACACACCATACGGATACGACCCAATCAGCGTTGGCACGACTAATCCCATATTCCTCTACTAATCGCTTTACAAATCGGTAGGCAAACGCATTGTTGATCGCTCTCACGTTTTCAAGCTCCTGCGCCAGACCCAAATCATACGCAGCCAGAATGAGATTTACCTGCATCTGCTGTCCTGGGAAGAAGTCCTTCACCAAACCGGAAAAGCGGGAACGAATACCGACTGCATCACGATAGCTGTTCAGCAATCGCTCAAATTCCGTTTCAAACATTCGTCCACCTCCGTTCTAAAGGTATAAATTACTCTACGCCCAGAGCCTTAAAGACTGCTTCCTGCGGAGTAGAATAGAAAATCAAGCTAAACGCACCAACCAGTTCAGACGGAACAGTGCCAAGATCTGCTGCGGAAGTAATCGGTAACAGAACTTTCTTTGCACCGCTATCCAGACATACCTGAAGCACATTTGCCAGTTCATCAACCTTAATCAAAGTACCACTGATGCTGATCTCGCCCAGAACAGCCAGACTGCTGAGAGTAGGCTTGCCCAGAGCCGCAGAACAAATAGCAATCAGAGTAGGAAGTGCCAGTTTGCTTGTAATGCCCAGACCGTTCAAATCCTGATAGTTGATGATGTAGTCCTTAGTAGTTGTACTGATTGCACCGGAGATAGAATTGCCGTTTGCCTTCAGGAAGTTAAATGCAGTATTGGTTGCTTCCTTGGCATCACGGTCAGTGCCGATACCGGTACGCTCAAACTTACCATTACCAGGCAGTACCTGAGTTTCCAGACGATATACGCCAACCATGCCGGTTTTACCTCTGGATACGGTATAGATGTTGCCAGGATTATTCATGCCCTCAGGGATCAGCTTGCCGCCGCCAGTTTCAGGCACAGAAACATAGTTTTCTTCAAAAGTTTCATTATCAATGTAGGAGAAGTTCACATCATAGAACTCCATACCGCCAATCTTCTTCAGCTGTTCCTTAACTCTGCGGCGAAGCTCCAGGGCGATGGTCAGAACTTCCTGAACATCTTCCTTGGTGTAATCGCCATCAGGATAAATCAGCTTCATATAGCCAGAAACCATCTTGCGAACAGCGATAGTGTCACGCTGATTCAAGTTACTGCCCAAACGGAAATACTTGTCAAAGGCATCGCCAAAGGATTCCTTACGCATTTCACGCATATACTCAGAAAGATAGTCAGTAATAAATCCATAATCGTCAGTGAAGAAATCAGGACGATATTTCGGAATTTCCCAACCAGGGACATAACAGTGCATACGATCAAGAAATGCAGTGTCATATGCCATAACAGCAGGGAACGGGTCAAACAGATGGGATGTTTTCTGAAGAACATCTACACTCTGATTGATGTTACCGACAAATACCATAGATGCAGATGCAGCTTTTTCTTCACGGCCACGGGCAAAGGAGCCAGAAGCCATGTAGTCTTTCATAATCTGCACACCGTCTTTGTCCTTAAATGTGATACCGGCAACCTCGTCAAAGGCTACAACGTCCCACATACCAACGAGACCAACGGTTTTGCTTGCCATATTGTAGAACAGGTTTGCTACGGTAGTCTGACCACCGGAAACAAGAATACTGTTCGGAGA
The DNA here is from genome assembly GCA_029218545.1 of Bacillota bacterium. Lineage (GTDB taxonomy): Bacteria > Bacillota > Clostridia > Peptostreptococcales > Anaerovoracaceae > Fimisoma. The sequence goes on from JAQXRN010000148.1 coordinate 5,993, forward strand.
TATTTCTTTATAAATGTGAGATTTACCGGTACTTCTCGGACCGAGTTCGCACAGGTTGAAGTTGTTTTCAACCAGCGGAATCATACGAGCAAGAAGCAGCCATTTCACACGATCAGAGAGCTTATCAGGCTCCATGCCGGTGGAACGGATAAGAACATCAATCCACTCGTCCTTTGTAAAGGCTTTTCTTCCGTTCTTCAGCTCGTCCATGTCGATGTGCGGCATCTGGATTGGGGTCAGTTTGCGGATACGGATCGGGGTTGTGTTCTTCTTATCTTCCTCGATAAACTCATAATCCAACTGCAAAATACACCAGATACCACCACAAAGCAGGCGGTCGAACTTGGAAGGATAGTCCGGGTGAATAGGGATATTCTTTACACCAAGGTTAGAGAACTCCGCTTCATAGCGATCTTCCTTGATGTTCAAATGTACAGTGATCTTATCAATGACCGTATAGCTGCCACGCTCACGGAGAATCGAAAGCACCTTCTGAGCTTCATCCGGTCTGACAAAGTTATCAGCCAGAATACGCTTCACGTTATTAACGCCTTCTTCGATGATGTCCTCATCATCAGAACTGCAATACTGACCGAGCAGGAACTCCAAAACATAGACTGGAACGTTGGCACCTTCCTTGATATGCTTGGTTAAGTCCTTGCGAACGATTCTGCCATCGAAATACTGGCGCAGCTTTGTTTTTATGACACTACGAGTGTCATTTACTTCTAAATACTCGTCCATAGATTTAACCTTTCCCAGCTAAAACGCTGCAATTTGCTTTTGAACATTAAAGTCGAATACAGCATCTGGTCAACTGAAGAATCTGTCCATTTCTAACTGACACATATGCTGCGTTCTGGAAGTTGTCATTAGAAACAATTTGTCTGTCTCCGTTTGCAAGAGGAAGTTCAATTCCATAGTATCCCCTTGCTCCTCCAAGAGCTATAACACGATACTCACCCGCAGGAATCTCAATGCCCACTTTATATTCGCCCGGTTCGTATACTCCGTTGTTAGGTTTATACATAGGGGCTTCAGAAACAGGAACGGCATAGCATCTGGTCAAATCAAGGAACTGACCATTGCTGATGTTAATGTATGCCTGTCCGTTGAAATTGTCATTACGAATAATCTGATCGCAATTAGCATCTCTACAAATCCCAAAATACCCACGACCGCCTTCAGGATATACTTTATATTCACCTGCAGGAATGTCTACACCGACCTTATATACAGATGGCCCATACTTTGTGCTTCTGTGCGCAACTGGCTTGTTCGATGTAATCGTAGCTGATCCTGCACCTTTTTTCCCACCGACGAACGCAACATCATCATTCTTCTTTTGTGGGATAGCAGATTCAACATTAGCTGTGATACGAGCTACAACTCCATTGATATAGTTCTGTAATTCCTGAACCTCATTCTGATCTGCACCATCACAGGAAACGAACACCTTTCCTGCTTCTGCATAGAACTTCAAAAACATCGGTGTAAGCGGATCAAGCGATTTTCCAACAATGCCTGCAAGAACCTGAGTTTTCTTATCAAAGTTAGTCAGAATCTGCAATGTTATCGGAGTTTTTTCTTCGAAGTCTGTACTGTAAATATTATTTTCATTTATGAACTTAACATAGTCTTGTCCTGACATAGTAGAATCAAAGAGATAGTTCATAAATGCTCTTTCCTCGGAAGAAATTTTACCATCAGCTGCAGAAAGATACATAAAGAATGTATGCAAGTCGATTTTGAATACATTTCTCAAACTGGTGTTAATGCCAGAAGGTTTTCCTCCACTTTCTTCAACAGTATCCAGCAAGCTGTATAACTGCTGCAATGAATTTTTAATTTGCGCATAATTAGCCATAATTGACCTCCTTGTCATTTGTCTGAAAGAAGTTTTTTCACAGCACTCACTTTGTCGGCCATGATACATACTTCATTATCATTGATTTTTAGAACAGGTGAACTGGTATAGAAATCAGAAATTGAATTGATTTGATTTACAATTATCAGTTCCTTCTGTTCCAAGATAACAGTTCCCTTATCTGCAATCCTTTGCAGAATCAATAGCTGCTGGCTGTTGAGAAATTCTCGTGACATATTTCGCAGGAAATTGTCATCAATCATCTCTGGTGCATCTCCAGTAACTTCACTCTCTACGGAATATCTATCACAGCACCATTCCCATTCTTTAACCACTTTTGATAGTTCTAAGGTTTCAAGAGGGTTCTTTATATAAGCATACTCAATCTCGCTACCTTCAGTCGCAATGATAAAGAGTTCAAAACTGTCTCCTAATCTTTGTGCTGCGCTATATTCCGACTCACTCAGCTTAAAAGAGTCACCTAATATATCAATTTTCTTTACTGCCAAATATCTTGTCTGCCCTGCAGTATTTGTACTCCGAACGCTATACTCAGTATTTTTTCTGGAAACATCTTTGGCAGTCCAACCATTCAGAGCTTCAACTGCAATACAGTTTTGAATAGGAGTTTTCCACTTATTGATTGCAAGAGTTGCTTTTTTACCCAGATCGGCAGACTTGGTAAGTGAAATTTTAGCCCCCGCCTTTTGCTGGACTGGCTTCGCTCTCAGTAAACAGGAGAAAACAGGAAAACTATCCGCAAGATTTGTTTTCTCTTTACTGCTTAGTACAGCTAATGCAGCCAAAAACTCTGTATCAATCTGCGTTGACTCAGATATATCTGCAATTCGCCCGTATTTTCCCTCTGTAATCGGAATAAAAATGTCCTGAAGAACATCTCTGTTAGACAAATTTCCACGGCAACTATAAACAAATATCTTTCCAATAAATGCAGCTTCTAATTTAGATACGGAATCTATTTGTTTTAATACTCCAGACAGCACAGCTACCGGCAAATCTTTTGCACCTAACTTCACCAAGAATTTGTCCAGTTTTTCAACTTGTCTTAGCAAACTGATTTGTGGAGTTGAATTTGCTACACTTGGTACCTTAGAAACCAGCAAATCTTGTTCATCCGCCGTTAGCCAGCTCGGCAGAATATGTGTGTTTTCAGGGCTTGTAATTGCACCGCTGTTCAAAGTCACCCAATCAGTCTGTCGTAATTTTTGCAAAATACCTTTTTCAAGCTCAGAGGCAAGTTCGCTCAATGACAATGGAGAATTGATCAAAGTCGCCGCAACCAACAATTTCTCATCTTTAGAAATCATCACTCTCGTAACAAAAGATGCATACAAGCGAGTTATTCTCTCCAATGCTTGCTTTGTCATATCGTCCAGAATCAAATGCTTTCTGGATGGATCAGTTGAAAAATCCGCGTTGACCTTAAATGGATATCCGGTCTTATCCATCGTTGGCAAGAAACAATGGAAGCTCGAATCGTTACTACTACACGGCACTATACCACGTTCGTCATATTTGAACGCAAGAGAGACTGCACCATCTGTAACGATATACCACTGTTCCTTTCCACCTATAATCTTAACCAGAGAGTCTTGCTCACTAATAGTCTTTCTTGATACTTTGCAAGTTTTCCTAATATCCAACAGATCAAGTTCAACTTTGCTGATATTTTTGAGGAACAAAAGCCAACCGCTATTAAATCCCTCTAACTCAGTGATGAACTTCCTTATATTTGCGTGCAAGAATATGAAGAAAGTAGTAAACCCATCTGCTTCCGCACCCTCAATCGCAGAGGAAACCTTTGCAGAAAGGTGCTTTTCCTCATATGGGAAAGGAATTCTTACTGTAGGAACTCTATCGACTGTTTTTCCCAGCGTTTTAGCGCATAATTCCTTAGAGAAGGTGAAATACGCACCGCCTGAATAGATAACGATTTCGGAAGAAATCGTTGTTGCACTCTTAAATCCGACACCTCTATATCCAATCGAAGTTCCTCTTTGCTTATTGCTCGATCCAGAACGACAAATTGCCATAATGTCTGCTTCGTTAAAAGGGCGACCGGTATTGGCAACAATAAGAGTATCATCAACTGAGAACACTCTAACTGCTGATGATTGTGCATCATCGGCATTCTGTATAAGCTCAACAAAGGTTCGTCCGTCATAGCTCTCGGACATATATTTTTCCATTGCTGCAAGATCTTCGAGCATTCTTGGAGACGCAAGTGCTTCCTGGATAAAATTGTCCGATATAGTTTTTATTATCCTTTTCACGTTTGCACCTCTTTACTCATCTAACATATCCTTATATGCTTCAAATAGTTTGTTGAATGAATCTATCTCTTGCTGTTCCACAGCACCATCACTATTCTTTAATATGTTGCTCAAATTGTTATCCGTTTGAGTCGGTTCTGTAGAACGCCCGTAGGAACCAACACCTGGGATATTTATGCTAAATCTTTCCTCATCGGTATCGCACTTAATATGTAATACCGGAGTCTCATACAGGCCATTACAAGAATCATCATCAAGTTCAATAGACAAATCAATGCTTGTAATATCCTCGTAATCTTCACCAAAGTCCTCAGAAACTGTCAATCGACAATATCCATAGTCGTTTGGTTGTACTGTGGCAAAATGCGAGAAGTCTTCTCTGTGAATGCCATTTAGGGTGACATCCTTGGCAAATAGCTTAATTACTTCGTCACGACTGTTATTAACCCACAACTTCAATGCGAGCGTTTCATCTTCAAAAATCATTCCGCAGAAGTCGATTCGAAAATCATTTTCGTCATAGAAAGTAATATCTTCAAATTCTTCCTGCTCAGCCTCAGAGTCATCGTCGTCAGTTTCGTCATCATCGTCGTCTTCCATGATCTGAGTAGAAGAATTGATCTTGAACGAGAAAGTTTCTTCGTCGGTATCACAGCGAATCAGAACACTTGGCGTATCAAAGAGTCCATCATTATCCTCGTCATCAATTTCAACAGAGAATTCGATGGTTCTAACATTAGAAATATCTTCATCTCCAAAATCATCCAGTTCTAACTCAAGATAATCACAGTCACAGCTGCTAATTGAGCCAATGTGCTTGAATGTTTCAACCAGTGAACCATTGATTTTCAGTTGCTTCGCATAAAGAGTGTTGTCCTCATCTCTATCGCTATCAACCCAGAATTTTAAGGTCAATGAATCACTATAAAATTCGACGCCACAGAATTCGATTTTAATATCATTTTCCTCATAGAAAGTGACATCTTCAAATTCTTCCTGCTCAGCCTCGGAGTCTTCGTCGTCAGTTTCGTCATCATCGTCGTTATCGAAAAGATTCAGTGTAAATATATCTTCCACATCATCGTCTTCATCTTCATCGTCAGAAGAATCAACGATTATGTTTGTCTGAATATTCTCGCCTTGTTTGATTACACGATAAAGACCACTTTCCGAGTCGTGCTTAATTACGATTTCTGTAATTGTTTCAATTTCTTCTACATCTTCATCGTAAACAGCAAACTGAAGCACAATGCTATCAATTTCGGTAATTTTATTCTTCTCGAAGAAATCCGAATAGATGGAGATCTGATTGTCATCTTCATCATCGCCATATACGGAGAATCCTACATTCGGGCCGTCATCGTCATCGAAATCGCTCCAAGATCCATAATCATCAACAGGTATTCCATTCACTTCACATTTAACTACTCTTACAGAATCAACCTCATCTGCTTTTGCAGTTGATAAAAGATGAATTTCTGCATAGGTAGAATTGTGATGAACTTCAATGTAGTCCAACTTTAACTGAATAGTGTCACCGTCATACATAAGTTGGGTCTCTGTATTTTCGGAAGTAAACTTGAAGCATGAATCAAGTCCGTCTACAGCGCCATGGCGGCTTACAACCATATTACGAAACTCCATAAACTCAGCATGAGTGCAGCTCTCGCCAAGTTCTTCTGCCACACGAATAATATCGTGATCTCGAAGATTAGTTTCAAGCCATGCTTCAAAAGCAGGCTTGTTCATTTTATATACTTTATAAAAATCCTCCGAAGATAATCCACGAGAGATTGAATGCATCCAAGTAGAAAATGCTACCGGTGCCAAGACATCCTTAACCGCTGCAAATCTGCTTAAAATTTGAGATACAACATCCAAACGTCCCATACGGGCTAATATCTCAAACGAATCCATTATTTTAGCAGACATACGATTGATGTTCATAGCGTTTCCTTTACCACGAGGTTTCGGGAAAGTCGTATAAATCTCAACATCCTGCATTAGATCTCGGATATACGCATCATTATCCGCCGTTTCAGGCATCATTTTCATCAGTTCAATCCGAACTGATTCAACATCTTCAGCCAATATATGGGGGATAATCTTTTCAATTAATTGATATGCAGTTTGTACCTGCTCGTCCGTTATATCTTCATTTCTCCAGCTGAATCTACCATCTCTTGTAAAGTTTTCAGCAAGTAACTCAGCTACTCGCTTCATATCGAATGCCCAGCTATTATGTTCAGAAAAATCTTCATAGGAAGTGGTTCTCAGCAGGAGATCTACAAGCTCAACTGCACGAGCAACATCATTCTTCTTGATACAAGCGGTAAGCATATTAGACTTTTCGTGAGAGTCATGCTTGCAATGTAAAAAGTAGAATTCTGCAATATCATCATCTAAAGCATGAAGGTAATCACGCTCTAAGCGATAATCAATTTTCTTTTCTTCATCTTCATCAGAAGTCACTTTAGCGTCAGTATCATCATCCTCAAAAAACTTTTCTCGATCATCTTCAGAAAGTGTTCCTGCTTTAACCAATTTCTCGAAAAGAGCTTTTTTTACCAGACCTGAAATATCAATAGTAATATGGTGGGTTTGATTGTGATCGTAAGAAGCATTTACTTCTTCTCTGATTGCATCGCAAATTCTACGATACTCACCATTGCTGTTATCATGCTCAAGTTCACCACTCTGGAGGAACTTGCAAACATAATCTTTTAGACGCTGTTCAGGGTTTCTCTCGTCAATCTCATCATCGAACCCCGCTTCATTTAATGCATCCAAATTGCCACTTGCTTTTTGCATAAATTCCTTAATTGTCTCATGGAACTCATCATGCAATGGGCAACCGACCGTAATAGCAGAAATAGAAGACAGTGCAGCTTCCAGATCAGCCAAATTATCTTTTGTAACTATCTTATTACTTCTACCATACTCGTCTGTGCTATCTCGATAATCATCATAGAAATATGCATCAAGGTAGCAGTCCAACAGACGTTTAACTTGGGAATATTCGTATCGTTCCTCGTGCGTATTCATAAGCATCTGAGCAACATAACGGGTAAATCTTTCCCAATCTCCCTCGGAAATCCAGCTGTATATGATGTAGTCAACAAGATTACTTGCGCTATTGAAATAATGAGGAAGAATATCATCATTATCCTTCATTATGGATACGAAAAATTCCATTTTCGTACCTTCGTAGTAAGGCTTATCAGAATGATATGTATTTCTTAGGCTTTCATTTTCCTCCTGAAAACTTGGAGTAGGAACATGATGGTGTTCTTCATCAAGTTCCTCCAAATATGCGACCCATCTTGCTGCAAATTCTTCAACACTCATGGTTTCACGGTAAGTCCACAGCAATTCGATAAATTCAGAAGCAAACTTATACTCATTGGCCAATTCGATGAGTTCATCAGAATCTTCACATTCTTCATATCCCAGAGTTACCATCGCAATACGAACATAAGCGTTAATGCGATCGTTTTCGATTTCAAGAAGCTGATGCATAAATTCAATAACTGCATCCCTATACTGCGCTTCCTCTTTATAAAGCTCGTTAGCGTATCGAACACTACTTGTAACAACGGAAAGAGATTGCTCATGTCCCGGATTAAGACGATCCAGTTTATCGAAATAGAAATCGACAGTTACCATGCAATTTTCTACTGTTCCAAGTTTAATGAACCCTTTAATCAGTGTAGACAGACAATGCCACATTGTGCCACCGTCATAACCATAAAGAACCATTAACTGTACACGCTCTGGAGTCATTGCCAAGAGTTCGGTAGCTTCTTCAGGCGCAAGGCGATCAGTTAATTTATTAAATACCTGTGCAATATAAAATTTTGCATTTTCAGGAGTATCAGCAACATTGAGATCAACAAGGTACTGCCACATGGAGTCTGCTTCCACAGCGTTGATTTTGTATGCAGAAGCCAGAATGTCACCAAGTTCATTCAGTTTTTTGGCAGCCTTTGGCTTGTGATCTTTTATTGCATCAAATCGAGAGATAATCTCGTTCCAATCACGAATCATAATTCCCCTCCATTCCTTAGAATCCGAAGTCAAACTCATCTGCGAAAGCAATATCCATGATGATTTCATGTCGCAGGACTTCAAGTGCGTTATTATCATCGAAGGCTACCAGATAGTATTTCTGTGCCTTACTATATTTCTTGTTCTTGAAGGAGAAGCGCAAGCGGAATACTCGCTTCACGGTATCTTTATCCTTCTTATCAGCAACGTACAGATGCTCATTAGAAATCTTTTCGCCGTTACCATCGACGAAATAGATACGATAGGTCGTTTCCTTAACCACATCGCTGACTGCATCTGTCTGAACGAAGTCCAGAGAAGTAATCAGGTTTGTAATCTTGGAAGTCAGACTTACCAGAGCAATCTGCGCTGTAGTTGTTTCTTTGAATCCACGCTCAGTCTTAACCTCGATCAGAGGAATAAGCATTTCCTGAGGGGAACAACCGCCGTGAACATAGTTCATACCTGAACCAGGAGCTTTGAAAATATCTGCTCCCACTGGATAAGATACCATGCGCTCATCTTTGTTCTGCATCATTACTCCAACTGCTGTTGCGGCAACACCCTCGGTTACTACTGCTTCGGCAGAGAGGAGATAACGGCGACCCAGAACATCTGCTGCACCAGATACAGAACCAATCTTATTGCTCTCCGCCAACTTGTTTCTTCTGTAGAGGAAACCATGGTCAGCTGTTATGATGAAACGAGAACGGTTGGCACTTGTGGTCAAACGGCGAATCAATGCAGAAATTTCATCCACAGCTTCAGCACAGGCGTTGAACACTTCGTTTTCCGTGTTCAGCTTGTCACCTCTGGCATCAATCTGGTTGTGGTAGATATAAACCACATCCTGACGAGTAAAGATGCTACGAAGATCTGCCACGCTCAGATTCTTGATGTCATCATACTGAACGCATCTGCTGGCAGGTTTATATTTTTGGAGAATTGCCTGACGCTGTTCCAAAGTATCGGTTTTCTGTCCGTCAACCAATACAGAATAGTCCTCGGTCAATTCCAGACTTCTATGAGGAAGCAATGCTGCCATACCGTACTGTGTGATAGACGGTAAGGTGCTTGCCATCGTTTTCATTGTTGCGGTGCATTTTTCGTCAGCCTGCAATTTTTCAAGAAGAGTCATACCGACTTCGTATCTGAGAGCATCGGAAATAATGACAACTAACTGGTCTTTCGAGTAGTTGACATTGCGACTGAAGAAATCAGGCTGCTTTGCAATCTGCAAGGAGTCAAGTTCGGTGCTAAACAAATCGTTCCATTTGGTGCATACCTTAACCAAATATTCATTGGCATAGATGTTCTCAACCAGTTCTTTCAGATTGTCGAATTTTGTTGTATCTTCGAGCTTGTCCAGATAGTAATAGAAATAACGGTAATAGCGATCCATCTTATACAGTTCGCTCGTATAGCTCTTTACCATCTCATTCAGGGTAGAAGAAGGGGTGTGCTGCGTACCAGAAATAATATTCCATGCGTTCTGCAACACGAAATATTCAGAGCGATACATTTTACCAAAGTGACCCTGACGACGCTGTTTTACCAATTGAGGAATAGTAGTGTCACTCAATTTGGCAGCAACATCTTCCAGTTCCAGTCGTTCAGTAGCCCATTCAATCAGAAGTTCATCAATTCCTGCAAAGATTCCGCAGGATACCAGCGCTTCCACAGGGAGCTTTCTGAACTCAGCTTCTGCTTTCAAGCTGTCATAGACCATCTTGGAGATTTCATCAAAGCGTTCTCCATAGATGTAGCTGTTCATCAGGTTGTCGATAAATGCGATTATATTACCAGACTTGAAGCTGAGGAAAGGCTTCCATGCAACCGGTAAATCTGCAGGAATTACCTTGTCGGCATAGGTCACGAACATGGTCATCGTGAACTTCTCAAGGGTAGGCTTCTCATCTGCGTATCCGAACACATCCTGTGCCTGACGCCAGAACGCATCCAGAAGGTCATATTTCTTAAATTCTGCCAGATACGGATTATCTTCAAATCCTGCATCCGTCAGAACGGTGCGAAAAACTTCTTCGTAAGAAGGGGTCTTGCACTTACATAGAACGCTCATCAGGGCGATCTCAATGGTATTTCTGTTAAATGTTTCAAGTTCCAGATCATAGAAAGCCTGAGTGCGCTTCTTCTCTCCGAAGAACTTGATATAGTGCTGAATCACCGGCTTGTAGCGTTCATCAATACCAAGGTCGATGGTCAGCAAGGAAGCTCTGTCTGCGAAGAACTCCTTGGAATACTTGATGGTATCCGCCAGATGATTCTCACGAATGGCAGGCTTCGCAAAAGGAGCATACACCAGATAATTCGTTGTGGTGTCCACACACTCCAAAAAGTATTTTGTATAGAACTGGTTATCCGGTTCCAGATATAGCACTTTGGCGTTCACCAAATCCATCGTGTCTACATCGTCCACAAACTCAGCGTTGGCATCATACCAAAAGACCAGCTTGCGAACTTCACCGGTAAACTCACTATTCAATTTGTCTATAATTTGCTTCAGGTTAAGTTCAGCCATAGTAATATACCTCTTTCACCACTACTGAGTTTTAATAGCCACCCAAAGTAGTAGAATCTATCCGCTACTTTGGGATAGCTATAATCATTAGATTTTTGTCAGAATCTGCATCTTCTTGCCGTCTCTGCCGGTCTGAACCTTTTCGTAGTTGACCTTAACACCATCGTCCAGGTCGATTTCGATACGGGACAGGGCAATATGAGCCAGTTTAGCGTCGTAGTCCTTGGTTTCCTTCAGCTGCTTCTGGAGCTTGTCCTTACGCTTGGTTGCCTTGGAAACTTCACGGAAATCACGGCTGTTGTCGATGGTTTCCTGTATACGGACGATTTCACGCTCATAGGTGTGCTGCATCTTATGAAGATATTCAACACGCAGGTTGCCGACAGTATCAGCATTCCAACGGTGCATATAAACCAGAGCCTTGAATCCGTCCTGCTTACCTGAGTCAAAGAGCCAGTAAATCGGGCGTTTCTGGTAAGTCTTGATGTGGTCTTTTATAAAGTCATTCAGGAAGTAGCTCCTGATAACTTCACGGCTTGTAGCACCTTTGTTGCCGAGTGCCTTTGCAATGAAATCAAGGTTCTGCTCAAGACTATCCTCACCATATACTTTTTTGAGCCACGCACAGAATAAACCGACAATATCGTCCTCAAAGTATTCTTCATCGGTTATCGGAATACAGTTATCGGCATCGGGTTCAAATGATAATTCTGTTGCTGTTTCCCAATTATCAGTATCGTGGAACTTTGGATAATGATAATCTGCAAGTGATATCCCGGCATACCCGCCGTATATTGGTTCGCCATTTTCATCCAATGCCGCCTGCCCTTTGTATTTCCAATAAACCTCATCAAAGTTACCGCCTGCAAATACAATTCCTTCTCGGTCAAGTGAATAACGACCGAACATACAGCCAACCGCATAGGAAATCAGGCTCTTAATATCCCTCTGCAAATCAGCTTTGCGAACGGTTACATCTTTATCTTCAACTTCCGGAGTAAGCTCGTCCCCAAGTCCGTAAATGTCAATGAAGATACGGTTGAGTTCTTCTTCGTTTGCTTTGAGCTGTTTGAATCGTTCGTTACATTCGCCCTGCCACAGCATATAGCAGAGTTCCAAAGGCGAACCAACTTTCGGATGACCGCCGTAGTAATAAGACATAGAAGCACCAACGGCTGTTGCGTCCCACAGATCTTTTGAAAGTCTTACGAGCGGATGCTCGACAAAGTCCCATGAAGTTTCAAAAGCATCCCAATCTTTTTTTGTGAGCGAAACATTATCTGCAACAAGTTTATCAACAGCTGTATAGTATTCCGGTACAATTTTAGTTGGAATTTTAGACAAAGGTCCAATATTAAAATCCAACGTCGGTGCCAAGAATTCTAAGAATTTCATACTGATTTTAGAGTTCATTAACGCTAAAACATAGTATTTTTTCTTTTCATCATTAAAGAACATAGATGACCCCTTGGAATCAAATATGAATCCCTTATCGAATGCTCGCAACGAGATATTTCCCGAACTGAGTGACGACCATGTTAACCCAGGCTTAAAGAAATAAGAAATATTTGTGATTGTTCTGGTAACAGAATTATACTTCTCCACAGCAAGTTTCTTCATATCATAGCCATCATTGTACCAGTTTACAACGTAATCATTATTTCCATACCATTTCCTGTATGTTCCACCTTTATTATATGGAAACCACTTCTTTTTTGATTGAACCGATTCATCAATAGAACCACAGTTAAAGTTTATTGATTTCCTACCAACTTCAAACCATAGCTTGAGAAAGAGGTCATTATTTAATGTCTTTACACCTTGTCGGGGTTCTGCAACAGCACTCAATGGAGGCGCTATCTCAAAAGCATTAACAATATTTCGAGAACTCCAGTACGCTACAGGCATCGACGGTATCTTCTCAAACACTTTCTGCTGACTCACATACAAATTATTATTATTGCAAAATTGTTTGTCTTTTTCATGTTCTCCCAAATAATCTACTAAACGGACATAATTACCTGAATAGCTATTCATGCCAAAGGCTTTCCTAAAAACGAAAGAAACGGTCTGAACTACTTCTCCTCCAATTTCATCAAAAGCTCTTGCCCCTAAATGTGCCATAGATGAAATTTGGTTTTGCAACATATATGTTCTCAATTTTTCAAAGCTTGACAAGAACATCCATCCATGTTGAGTAATCATTGCTTGATAGCCGTTTGTTCGTACCATAGTGTTGCACTTCTCGATAAAGACAGAATATAAATCTGTTTTTGAGCGATCATAATTGTCCTTAATAAATTTATCGAGTTTGGGACTCATGCCTGTTCCACCCATATAAGGAGGATTAGTAACAACCACTTCATACTTCTGCGCCATAACATGCGCAATTTCAATCAACGCAAGTAGTTGTTCCTGTGTTTGGTCGATGCCAATGGTATCCAAACTCATCTGGCCTGCATCATCGATGCTTTCAGCAAAACGCTGAAGCAATTCCCAGTCGTAGTTCTCCACATTGAGAATGGATCCATATTCTTTTGCATCGATCATGGTATCGAGCAAGCCGGTGATCTGCAACTTTGCCTTGTTTCTCTCGATAGAACAGAGATCTGCTCCGAAATATTTCAGATGACCACGGTTGATGCCGTTGCTTTCTTCAATGGCGTACACATGAGGCTTGATCTCACGGGTGAAGATGCGGCGGTCGTACTGACGGGCTTTCATCATAACCGCAAAATATGCCAGCTGTGCAGCTCGCTTATCAATATCCAGACCGAACAGGTTGTTTTCCAGAATGGACTGTGCAGCATCTCTCTGGGTATAGCCCTGAGACTCGTAAATCTGCATCAGCACATCGAAGCAGTACACCAGAATATGACCGGAACCCATACAAGGATCAATGATCTTAATATCTTCCGGATTTAGATTATGATATTCCGCACGAATCTGCTCAAGCTGAGTCTGAACGCTTGCTTCCTGTTCTGCTTCTTCCAGATAATACTTCCAGTTTTCTTTCAGGCTATCGCTGGGATGCCCTTCCACCCAAAGACGACCAAGGCTGTTTTCTACCATGTAGCGAACAATCCAGTCCGGAGTGAACAGCTGAGTTGCCGCAGGAATGCGTTCCTTTGTGATCTTTACATTCTTCTTCAGCAGAGCAAAGGTCTCATCCTTCGGCTCAATGTTGTAATACTGATACATCCAGCCGATGATCTCAACTTGACCTTCTTTTTCAACATTGAAGTCATCCTCAGGAATATCATGGACAAGATGATACACGATACCATCTTTGTCCGTGAAAGAGATGCTGAGAAGCAGCTCGGTGTAGTTATTGGTTTCCTCAAACAGTTCAGGCAGAATCTCATGGAGCTTGTTACACTGCTTGATGAAAAGCATACGGAACAACTCATCCAGCTTGTTCTCATCCTTCAGCTGCATGATCTTATCCTGTTCAGCCATAGTGAACTCCATATCGGTGTCGAAAGGAGTGGTCACGAAATCAGGTTCGTTCTTGGCAGGATTTTCGGAAGAAAGCACACGGATTCGAGAAGGAAGATACTCATTCACTTCCATGAATCGGATAGCGATCAGTCGATTGAACCAAGTGTAGGCAACCTCGTCCATGACTGCCTTAAAAGCAGTCTTATAATCGCTTGTACGTTCTTTTTCCTGAATGGCTCTGACCAGAGCGTTTCTCTGTTCAATGTCAGAACCGGCAACCTGCGCATAGTCCTTTGTGCCAATATCAAAGAACAGCAAGTCCTTAGAGGACTGAGAAAGTGGCTGGGCAATGCCTTTTTCGCTCACGCCAATCAGTCCTGCTTTATATGTAATGTCGGCAATGAGCTTATTTCTCGCCCATACCGCAAAATTCTTTATAGCTGTTTTGTTCATCGCTATACCTCCGCGTATGCTTAGAACTCAATGTGGATAACCGTATCGTCCTCCAGCAGAGCTATCAGCTTCTTCTCAAGTTCTGCAATATACTTCTTAACATCTTCGGAAGTCTCCAACTGCCAAGTCGTCTCGGTGTTGATAGACTTAATGCTGATTGTGCGCTGCTTTTTCACCTTAGGAACAGGAGTTACAACCACAGGATCAGGCTGCTTGCCGCCGCCGTTATTTGCAGGTGCAGGATTCTGCTGTGCCTGCTTTTTCGCTTCTTCCGCTGCCTTTTCAGCCTGCAATTTTGCTTCAGCGGCAGAAATCTCATTCAGACAGCGAACCTTCAGCGCATCGGCTTCAACCTTGATGTTCTGGAGCGTAGCTACGTTATTACAGTGAGTAGCTTTCTCATGCAGGTCGCTGAAACGCTCAATGTACTTATCTCTAAACTGTCCTTCGCAGAGCTTTCCTTTCAGCTCCTGGAACACACGGGTTCTTGCTTCATCAATGGCAGCAAGGATAGGCTGTTCCATTTCCGTCAGCAGATTGCTGTAGGCAGTCATAAACTGATCGAGCAGTCCAGGCAGGTTCTTGATTTCGGTGTAAGGAGCCTGCTTCTTCATAATTGCCTTGATCTGTGCGACAGTAGACTCGATTTCATCATTTACGATGAAGGTTCGGCTATCGTCATAAATTGCCATCAGGCGAATAGCACGATCAAAAATGGTAATCTGATCACCTGCGAAGAACTTCTTCACAGGCTCATAATCTTCTGCAAAGTCCAGATAATCGTCACGATCTCTATCTACGGAAGCAAAGAACTCAGTAGCATTCTTCAGTTGAGCAACATCGCTCATCAGCTTCTTACCCTTAGTCACAAGAGACTTGCCAGGATACAGCGGCTGATTCTTATAGTGGATTTCCAGCTTTTCAAGGTCATTCTTCAAACGACCGGCATAGTTCAGGAAGCTGCCCATTACTGCATCGTCATCATCACTGGAAGGAGCAATGCCAAACAGTTCCTTCATGACTTCACGAACTGCCTTTTTCTGCTTTTCGCTGGCACGAATACGCTTCTCGGTCATCAGACGTTCATTGAACTCTTTACGGGTGATGAAACGAACGATTTCATCTACGCTCTTGGAAAGCAGAGTCACAGACTCGCTGTTTACATAGAATGCTATTTCGCCATCCTTAAACAGCTTGGCAACGAGCCACTGCACATCAGCTTCAACAAAGCCGTAAGGAGCTTTCATAAATCTATCAAGCAGAGACTTCATGGAAGTCTTGGTATGACGGGAAGTATTCACACCGATGTAGTCGTTCACATCATGCAGAGCCAAACTGTTCGGAGTAGAGTTAGTTCCTGCCAAAGTCAGCTGCTGACCATTGTTATTGAACAGCTTTCTAATATCGTTTTCACCCATAGCGGTGTCGATATAAGAGAGCTTATGGAATACAGAAGCAACCAGTTTACCAATAGCATCATTGATGCGGGAAGAAATATCCTTTGCAGTAGTCTGAACACGGTCGCCGTTCACATAGATGGTGGCGGACTTCAGAGATTCTTCAAGGAACAGACGAGCTGCGGCACTTCTTTCACGAAGCTCAACTTTCTTTGCTTCCTTGATCTGCTCATACTTCGTAACAGTATTGGTAGCATCAAAACGGATGAACTTCTCAATCTGGAGAGAAGAACGAATTTCGTCCAGGAAGGTTCTGTCATCAGGCAGCACAACCAGAACGCAACGACTCTGAGAGGACAACATTCTCATGGTTGTCTCATCAGCAATTTCATCACTATTAGGAGTCAGAATCTTCAAAGTAATATCGTGGTTCTGACCTGCCTTGTAAGGCTTATCGTCTACGATCTGATTGAAACCAAACGCATAACGACCGTTGAAAGCAGGATAGCGATACTTCTTTTCGTCAAACAGGCCGTCGAAAATCAGTTCAGAAACTTTAGCGGTGATCTCACCAGCATCGACAGGCTGATTCTTAATTGCAATATTGATTTCCTGTTCTTCGTCAGTCAGGAAAACATAAATGTCGCCATTCTTCTGAACGAGAGTCTGACGAACCAAACGCTTCAGCGCATCCTCAACTTTCTGAGCCAGTTCCATACGGTCATTGTCCATGTGAGTAACCATAAGACTGGTCAGGTTTTCAAGGTTCGCTTTAATTTCTTTTACATACTTAATCATAAAGAGTGTCTTGAGTACATTGACATCAAAGCACTCATCAGCATGGGAAGGATTCAGGAAATCATTATCCAACGCTTTGGAAATTACACCCTTATGGGAGTGGTCAAGGAACTGCTCCAGAGCGTCATAGAACATATGGAAAGGTACAATCGTACCAGGATCTTCGTTCATGACTCGCACAGCAGATTCTTTGAACAGCGCAAGCATAGAGCGTTCACCTTCTGCCAGATGCTTACCGGATGCACCGTGGGTACGGATGGAGGTAAGAACACTGCCAAGAAGGTTAAACTGATAAGGGATGAACGGATAAACTTCTGCAAAGTTTGCTCTGTTTGCATAGAGCTTTTTCTCAACGCCATCGTTGAACAGGATCAGGTTCTTTGCGATAGTTTCCTTTTCATCATAATAGAGAGAAAGTGTCTGAGTTGCAGACTCGGTTTTCTTCAAAACTCTTTCACGGATAACTTCATCTACGTTGGCAGAGGACAGAGACAGTCTGGTATCGAAACGACCCTGAATCTTAGAGAAGTCGTTACCTTTTGTCTTAGTGATGGAGTCAATATCCTGCTGGCTGGTAACAATAATCCAAGCCTTGCCCTTGCAGGCAGTTCCCAAATCTTCGGTAACAGTCTGGAGATTCAGCATCAGTTTGGAATCGTCGCCAATGTACTGACCGATTTCGTCAACAAGGAATACAACGTGATGGTTGCCGCCCTTGCGGTCAATGTATCTCTTAACCAGATCGGCAAAACGCTCGATACTGATGGAGTATTCAGTTGTCGCACGTTCGCACCAGTTACGGGCGGCTTCTTCACTCATAAAGTCCATATCGGACAAAACTTCCACAATATCATCCTGGATAAAGTCGAAGTCATTACGAGCTTCTGTCCAAGGAGTACCGAAGGAATCTTCAAAGAGTTCCTTGAACTCCTCATAGCGTCCTTCCTCAGAAAGTTTTCTTTCAAGGTCAGCAAGGAACGGAATTGCTCCACAGAATCCCTGCATCTCATTGAACACTTTCAAGAAAACAGAAACTATAGCATCCTTATCCTGCTTGCCGCTCTGCTCACCCTTGGAGTCAATATTGAACAGCACAACATCCGTAGGCACAGACGCTGCCAGACGCATATCTGCCAGTACCATGCGGTCCTTAATTTTGTTATCTTCCTCAAAATACTGCAATGCAGTCTTGCCGTTTACAACTTTGTTCTCCAGCAAATAAGAGAGGATTTTCAGAAAGTGAGATTTACCACTTCCAAAGAAACCAGAAATCCAGACACCCATCTTATCCGTATTCCCGTGAATACCACGCTTGTAGCTATCGAAGAAATCACGGAAATGCTTCTGAAGCTCACGGGTGACAACGTATTCTTCCAGTTCCTGCTGTATATTTAAGTTATCATCCTGACCGACCTTGATAACACCTTTCATGTCACGGTCGATAGGTTTTGCAAACATCTGACCAATCTTCATGTCGCCACTCCTTAATCCACGAGCTTAAATGCTCTGTAGTAATTATCGTCTTTTATTTCAGAGAAAAGTACCAGCTCCTGTCCGTCATACTTGCCAGGATAGAACATCACAACAGGTACATTGTCAATGACCTGATGCAAATTGTTCAACACCGTATGAGAACGGAGAATCGGATAGCACTTTCCAATGCCTACAAGAAACACAATCGCTTTTTCAGGAGTGCGCTCCTTGATATAGTTCACAATCAGGCTATCCTTGGCTGTGATGCGAAGCATATTACCAACGGACTTAGTGATACGCTCAAATCCTTTTTTCTTTTCAAAGTCGTAGCACTTTTCCAGATAACCTTTGTCCTTCAAAATTTCAATGATGATGTCGTAAAGATCAAACACGACCACACGATATTCATCACTGGACTGCTCATTCTTCTTGCGGATATATTCAATCCTTTCTCGAACGAACAATTCCTGTTCTGCGGGATAGTCGAAAATATAGTATCCAACTTCATTTCCCAAACCTTTATTCTGACGGAAGGATGGTTTCTGCATCATAGTTTCTGCTTTATTCAATCTTTCTTCCAAAGTCATCATGTTAGTTCACCCCCGTCAGAGCTTTTACCATTACTTCATCATCTCTGGATTTCAGATAACGTTCAAGAGCTACATCCAGAATCGGAGGGGTAATGGTTTTCTTTTTTTCAATTATCGTCAGCAGATTCGCATCTGTCATAAAGTTCAGATAGCAGGAGCGCAGATGCTTCTTGGTTGAATCTTTCCAGCCTGCGATCAGATCACTCTGTGTTTCTTTTCTGGTAAAGAACACATTCACATCGGTATCTTCCATGCATTCAACACCGAGAATCACTTTTTCTCGATATATCTCATAGACAAACTCAAAAAACAGACGATCCGTTCTGAGAATCGTGATCAGGTTAATGAGCTTCTGCGTTGCAAGATCGGACGAACAAAACAAATCAACAAGTGTCTCGTCCATGGATTTGATACGAGTAATGATATATCCCGCCATTCGCAAAGCTCTGTACTCCTTGGCAGCGCCAAAGAGATTTTCTTCTACACATTTCTTTTTAATTTCATCATAGTCCAAGCCTTCATGTCGAAGTCTAACTGCCTTCTTAAATTCGAGGAACCAAAAAGACTGAGACATCAGACCGGCACTATAAACTGTTGCACCAATCATAATTACATTCCTCCATTGTCCATTCTAAACTATGTGCCGTCCTAAAAAACGGACAATTAGGACGGAAGAACTTCCATAATATCTCCAATATCACATTTCAGCGCCCGACAAATTCGCACCAATACTTCGAGAGATACCATTTCGTTTTTTCCCATTTTCGCCAGCGTGTTCGCACTAACACCTGCGGCATCTCCTAAATCTTTCTTCTTCATTTGTTTATCAATAAGAAGTTTCCAAAGTTTATTATAGCTGACCATATGGTACACCTCACTTGAATCTAAACTACGTTAAACTGCACTAATACTAATGATAGCACAAAGCACCTCAATTTACAAGGGAAGGGCTTGGACTTCTGCAAGTTTTTATCCTTTTAAGAGTGATTTATTTTCTTGAGTTACAATTAAACTCCTATAAGTGCGATTTTTAGAAGGTTTTTTAGAGTCACACAAATTGGCAAGCAGTGTAAACCTGTACAGGTTCACTCATTTTCTCGATTTTCCCTATGGGTCAATCTTCGCAAATTTGCTTGTTGAGGCAGCATCCCCAAACCCCTTTGAACATCATCTTACGATGATGGCTACACGATTTTACCAATCGTTTTGAAATTTGACTATAGAATAATCACTGACTATGTAGTACAATTTAATTAACTAAAGTTTGAGGATGTGAAAACCGTGACGGTATGTACTTTTGCCGGTCACAGAGAAGTTTATCAAGCAAATATTGCAGACAAGTTGGACGAAGCAATTTCAAGAATTATCAAGAACGATGATTGCTTCCGTTTCCTTGTCGGTGGCATGGGTGACTTTGATGGAATGTGTTCTTCCGCAGTACGCAGAGCGAAAAGAAATTACCCAAACAAGCAAATCAGCTTGGAACTTATCTTGCCGTATTTGACCCAAGAACTTAATGAAAACAAATCATATTATGAAATAAGCTATGACGATGTTGTTGTTCCAATCGAGCTTGCCGGTGTTCACTACAAGTCTGCAATTACTAAGATGGATTCATTTCCATTCCTGTACACACAATCTCATAAAGCGTTTAGCTGACCGTATGGAAAGGCTTGAAACGCAAAAGCAGCGTCACCTCTAAATCGGTTGACGCTGCTTTCTTATTTTAATAAAGCAAAACAAAGGCGAGTACCATTATCATCGACAACTCCTGTTGCGAAAGAAACTGTATCTCCAGCCTTTAAACCGAAATTCGCATGGGGAGTATTCAACATACAACCGGATAGGATAATGAATTTTCCTTTCTTCCCAAGTACTCTTTGTGTTCTCACCCAAATACCTTCTGGACGAAACCCATTTTGTGAAAACATAACTTGCACATCATCAGGAAACTCTGGATGACGAAATTGATCCAATTCTTCAATGCAACGGCATTTCTTTCGCTCAGTGTCTGTATAATAAAATTCGTTAATATTATTCACGATCTGAGAGAATTGCTTGAATAGCGATTGATTTTTTACGGGGATTATTTCTTCAGTACTAATAGACCCTGCTCTTATTTTCAAAGAAATAACTGTAATAGTGTCAACTACTGAGTAATCACCATCTATGTAAAGAGTAGGGGCAACTACTTGATAAGTTAATCCAGCAGAATTATCAATATAGCCATAGCATAAAACGCTATTTGCTTCATGCGTTGTGCCTGTTAATTTTGCATATTTGGGATTATTGATTATTAAAAAATTACGTTCTAATTCTCGAAAAGATCTCATGACCATGTACTCCTTATACCATTTACATCAAAAAAGGCGCAAAAAACCCCGTCGTGAGACAGGGGGACTACCTATCATACAAGCTTTGGCACCTTTCTCTCTGGGAGGTTGCCGTGCGGTCATAGGGCTTGTCCCTCACGCATCTCTTATAGGTTGAATATTTAATTTGTACACCACAACGTAGCTACTTTATATTGTTTTGTTAGTATATAACAGAAACAGCAAATTGTCAAATTACCACATAAAACGCAAAAAGGAGCCACGACTGTTACTCCCAAATTAGAGCAGCAGCCGTGGCTTTCTTTTTATCGGACAGTTTTCTTTTCCTGTTCTTTCTTTTTGTCGATGTTCAGAATTGTTTCAACCGTCCGTTTGGCAATCAGCAATTCTTCTTTTTCTTTTCTTATCTGTCTGTACTCAGCATAGTCTTGCTTCTTCTGAACTGCCAGACGGTGAAACTCCTCGTACAAAGATTGACTGGAAGGGAGTTTTGTAATCTGCAAATCATCAAAGGCTTTCTTCGCCGCTTTATGAATTGTGATTTCCTGGCGGTGTTCTTCAAAGAATTTTTTGCTATATCCAGACTTGCGGTACTCTACATAAATCTGTCTTGTATCACGATAGTTTTTGATATGCTGTTGTAAAGCCTGAACTTCAACAATTCGTTTCTCAGCGGCCTTGATAGAATCAGAAAGCTCATCGAAACGGGAAGACAACTTTTCAATGTGAGCGACCAGATCATCATAGTTGCCCAAACCTTTTTCTTTCAGAAGAATTACGGTGCGAGCAGCTTCTTTTCTGTTGAACTTCTTCGCCCACTTTTCATATCCGACTGTTTTCCCTTCAGCCATTTTTTCCTGAATATCAATAAGCATCTGGAATTGCTTCTGTGTAGGAACTTTGGCAGAATTGCCTCTGGTTTTGTGTAGGCTCTTACCAGAGATAACAGCACGGAGTTCTTCTTCACTGTATCCTTCGCCCAGGGAACGCAGACGGATAAATCGCTTCTGGTCCTTTCCTCTGAATGCGGGGTGCTTGCCATCCTTGAACTCGTATCCCATATCAATCAGAGCATGAATGAAGTTCTCAAAATCTTTAGGTTTTTGTTTCAGAACGGTATCAATTGCTTCACATAGCTCATCTCGTTGGGTACGCTTCTTAGGATAAACTGTTCTTTTCTGTCGCTCACTATAAGGCTTTGGAGCAATGATTGAAAGTCCATGCTCCAGACAAACCATATCGCTGAGTCTTTGTACAGCCAAACCAGAAATGAAGAAGTTCTTGAATTTATGACTGGCATCTAAAGCGGTAGAATTATAAATGATATGGTTATGAATATGAGCTTTGTCGATATGGGTAGCAACGATAAAAGCGTGCTTTCCCTTAGTCCATCTCATTGCAGTTTCATAGCCAACCTGATTTGCTTCCTCAGGTGTAACTTCTCCCGGCTTGAAAGACTGGCGAATCTGATAAGCGATAATATTATTCTTTTGCTGTCTGCCAGTAGTGTGCTGATACTGTCGTTTAGAAAGAAGAAATTCTTCATCGGCAGTCTTGGGATCACACTCATAGGAACTGATAAATTCACCGTCATTTGTCTTTTCTGCATTTTGCGAATAGTCGGTACGATCAGCCAGACACTGAGCGACCGTTTTGCCCTTGTTCACATGGAGAGCAATTAGTCTTGTTGCTGCCATTTAGTCACCACCTTTCATTTGCATCAGCCACAAAGTTGACTTTCCGTTATCTCAGTTTTACGATTGCATTAAGTAACACATTTTACCCCAAGGAGGATAGATTATTGATAAGAGTATGTTTTCTAACTATTTTCAGAGCTATGGATGAAGTTTCCATCCAAATCTTACGAAATGAACTTATTAAGTTGGCAGAGAGCGACCCACAGCTTGAATTTTGGTTCACTGGCTGCTACAACAGTGCAGAAAAAACAATGGTTCAGCTGATCGAAGAAACGAAAGAACTGTACCCCGAAAGCCAAATTGATATTGTTTCAATTATTGATCCAATCAAATATGAAAAGTTCACATGGGAAGACTTCGATGAAGTGCGCATCGGCTTTCCGAAAGGGGCTGTTACCAAATATGAATACGCTCCACGCATTGAAGGAAAATCCGAACAAATTCCAAATCGTTTTGTAGAGCATTATAGAAAAATCGAACGATGGATTGCTTCACAATGTGATATTCTGTTTGCATTCCATTATGAAGGTATTCCGGATTACATTAACAATGAAGTCAAGCGCCTTAAAAAGAAAAAGACGCCAAAGGTTATTTCCATTTATAACCCTGACGTTTCTAAACGCATCAACGAATGGATTGATGCTCAGGAAGGTAGAGAAGGTATCGTTATCCAAGGGATAAGAGATGGTCGAACTTACAAGTCTCTCAGCGATGAATTAGGTATTTCAACAAATAGAGTACAACAACTCTCCCATAGAGCAGTCCGCCATATGTTCAGCGAAATCAGAAAATCAATTACATAGGAAACCCCTGAAAGACGAAATCCCTCCGGTATCTCTACCAGAGGGATTCTTTCTTTTTATGAACGAATAAAATGTCCAAGACTTTCACTTGCGGTCTCAGCCTGAACCGTCAGGAACACGATACCGAACAGGGCGAGGAATGCTGCCAGTCCCATACCTACAAGGATTACCAGAGAAGTCCACATTGCCTGTACGATACAGTAAATCGCACACCCGGAAATGACCAATAGCAACAGTCCAATAACATAAGAAGAAATGTTGGTGAGCAAATTTCCAAGGATACAA
>JAQXRN010000149.1 GCA_029218545.1 Bacillota bacterium
TGTGACAAAGAAGGATTTTGACTGGGCGGTGAAGACTGCATCTGAAAAGAAGAAAATGGACTGCTCAAAAGCCGAATTCCTTACGATTGATGAAGGCTTGTGCGTTCAGATTATGCACCATGGACCCTTTGATGATGAGCCCGCAACTGTTGCAATTATGGACAAATACATCGAAGAAAATGGATACCGTAATGACTTTAGCGACACAAGACTTCACCATGAAATATATATGTCCGATGCAAGAAGGGTTGCTCCTGAGAAGTGGAAAACTGTAATCAGACATCCCATATGCAAACTGTAATTACGGACTTAGGTTCCAATATGATTTTGAACGACCCGATTTGGGTCGTTTTTAATTGCACCGAATTCAGGCGATTCCTAAGAACCAGGCGAGAGTGAGTAGAGTTGACAAGTAGGAATCCTATAATACCGAGAGGTTTTCGTTTACGAGATGAGGAATGGGAATTATAATGGAACTGTAAATTGGAATTTGCAGGAGGGACGTGTTATGGAAAACTATTCTTATATCACTTTAAGACAACGCCCGGATTTAAAAAAATATGCAACCGAGTGGTTTCACAGCAAGTGGGGAGTTCCAAAACAGGCTTATCAGGAATGTATGGAAGCGTATCTCAACAAGAAAACAGAATATGGTTGGTATCTTTGCATGGATGGTGACAAAATCGTCGGCGGAATGGGAGTGATTGAAAACGATTTTCATAATCGAAAAGACCTCACTCCAAACATCTGTGCCGTTTACACCGAAAAAGATTACCGCTGTAAGGGCATTGCCGGACATTTGCTGAATATGACCGTAGCGGATTTGAAATCCAAGGGTATGACGCCTGTCTATCTTGTTACAAATCACACGGATTTCTACGAGAGGTACGGATGGGAATTTTTGTGTATGGTGCAGGGAGATGGTGAACCGGATATGTCCAGAATGTATATTCATCGATAAAGCAGAATTTTTGGAGGAAATGAAACGAAATGGAACTTAAAGGAATTGAGTATGAATTGACTGTTTGCAAAGTGGCAGATGTATCAGATATAGACATGGCAACCGATTTCTATTTTATTGGAAAAACAGATGAAGAAATATCTTTGGTGTGCAAAACGGAAGATATTCCGTCCAATACTATTGAACGAGATGATGGATGGAGAGGATTCCGTATTCAGGGAATACTTGATTTTTCATTAATCGGGATTTTGTCAAAGCTGTCCGGTATCCTTGCTCAACATAAGATAGGTATCTTTGCAGTATCGACATATAACACAGATTATATACTTGTGAAAGAAGAAAACTATGATAAGGCATTAACTGTCTTGGCTTCTGAAGGGTATACGGTGATATAAGTTCCGATTTGTCTGATTCTGAAAGACTTTTAGGAAGAAAATGTTGGAATTATAATGGGAGAATATAACGTTTATAATAGAGATAAGATGGTAGGATTTGATTAAATGGAGGTAGCATTATGGCAAGAACAATTACTGTCAAAGGAACAGGTAACATATCTGTTTCTCCTGACTATGTAATAATCTCAATGAGCTTAAAGTCAGTTGATAAAGATTATGAAAAAGCATTAGAACTTGCTGCAAACAAGATTGAAAACTTAAATAAAGCGCTTGAGAGAATTGGTTTCGAGAATAAATCTGTAAAAACAACAACCTTCAATGTACAAACAGAATATGATTCCGTGAGAGATTCAAATGGCAACTATAAGCGAGTATTTGAGGGTTATTCCTGCAATCATAGATTGAAAGTTGAATTTGATTTTGACACAAAGCTTCTTGCGCAGTCACTGTCAGCCATTTCAAAATATCTTGCAGAACCAGAGATTTCCATTTCATTTACTGTAAAAGATAAGGCAGCTGTCGATGAAGAACTGTTAAAATCCGCCGCTGTAAATGCAAAAAACAAGGCTCAGATTTTATGTGATGCCTCTGGAGTAAAGCTCGGGGATCTGATTAATATTGACTACAATTGGGGAGAACTTAACATTTACTCACAGACGGACTACTGCCTTGAAGAAAAATGCATGACAATGCCGGTTGACAGCCTTGCCGATATAGAAATTGAACCGGACGACATAAAAGTAAACGACTCAGTTACCTTTGTGTGGGAAATAAAATAAAAACAATTACACCTATCCAGCATGCTAAGCGTACATGTATAAAAAAATGGCAAATATCTTGCGATACAATTAATTCGACTACATTCGCTGTTTATGGTAAAGATTTTTTTTAATCATAGTGATAGTATTTGTTCATTAAATTTACAAGGAGGCATCTTTGATGGATACTAAAAAAGTAGGAGCTTTTTTGAAGCAACTGAGAAAAGGAAGAGACATGACACAAGAACAGTTGGGTGAACAAATAGGCGTTACTAGTAAGACGATATCTCGTTGGGAAACTGGAAATTACATGCCACCAGTTGAATGTTTGGAGATACTTAGCGATATTTATAAAATAAGTATAAATGAGATATTAGCAGGAGAGCAGATAACTGATGAAAAGATTAAGGGGATTGCTGATGAGAATGTAGCCTTTGTTTTAGGAAAATTACAGAAAGAAAATCAAAAATTCGAAAAAAGAATGCTGTTCGTATTGGCAATTACAACTGCATTAGCAATTGCTATTATATTTATGCTACCTTTAGATAGCATAAAGAGTGTAATAATTTGTGTGATGGTAATGGCAATGGCCTTAATATCGAACACAATAAATATTATTGCCATTGTGGCTAAAAAAGAAAACAGAGAGAAATTATAAATTTTTCTGAAAAAAATCGCTTACACAAAATAAATTTTTAATTTATAATAATAGTATTAAATCAAATTCAATTTACATGAACTACAGAGGCTGTTTATTCAAATTTACTGAGTGAACTAGCCTCT
>JAQXRN010000150.1 GCA_029218545.1 Bacillota bacterium
ATGTGGTTACCTATATAGGAATGAACGTGAAAACGGAGTTTATATGGATAAGGAACATCTGGAGGTAATATGATCAAAAATGTTATTTTCGACTTGGGAGATGTTTTGATAAATAATAATCCTTATGAATATATAAAGAAATTGGGATATTCTGACGAGAAGACAAAAGCTTTGTATCAAGCACTTTCCATAGATCCTGTGTGGCATGATAAAGATGTTGGCATTTATAATATCAGCAATATAAGAGTTGCGAAGGAATTAGGAATTAGTGCGGTGTTATTTACCGATGCTCAGGAGGCACTACGCCTTTTGGGTTGAAGCTTCAACAGGAAAGAATGAGGATTATTAGGAAGCATGATTAAGAAAAGCATTATCAGTATTGTAACTGTTTTTATTTTATTTTGTATTTCTCAGATTTCCCACTATGTGGGCAATCTTGCAAGTGTACAGTTTTCGAATCTTGCAGCAACGTACATAATCTATACGCTTGTCTATATCGGAGTTGCCTCACTCATGGGAATAGTGTATGCAAAGCTAGTTTTGAAGATGTCCCTTAAGGATATTGGAATATGGACTCGTTTTCCCGAAAGGATTTGGTGGGGAATGGGAATTGTGTTGCCGGGCGTAGTAAGCTTATTTTATCTTTGCTTTGTAGAGGGGAGGCTTTTTAAGACCGGCACAGTAAATTTTACAGTCATCGTATTTACAATCTGCGTCGGACTTAGTCCCGCAGTAGTGGAGGAATTTTTGTTTCGCGGCATCCTCTTTCGATACATGAAAGAGACCTGGGGAGTAGTGATGGCGGTAATTGTACCGTCCGTACTTTTTGCATTGCTTCATGTGAGAAATCTGAAAAATCCGGACATTAAGGATATAACACTTCTGATGCTATCCGGAACCTTGGTGGCAATCCTGTTTTCACTTATCTCTTGGATAAGCGAGTCGATATGGCCGGGAGTGGTCATTCACAGTCTGTGGAATAGTGCCATAATTGGACAGGTGTTTGCTATCTCGGGAAATGGGAATTGGAATCAGGCTGTATACAAGTACAAAATCGTTTCGCATAACGATCTTCTCACGGGCGGATCCTTTGGAATTGAAGCAGCTATGCCGGCAATCATTACCTATCTTGGAGCAATACTTTTTATAGGATATTTGCGAAAGAGGGACATACAGAGCCGATAAGATGACGTGAAGCTTACATACGATTGGAAGTAGGGCATTGCCATTTGAAGGAATCTATAGTATGATAATTGGAAATTTTAGGGGAGAGAGTGTGAAAAATGAGCTCTAAAGCTCATTTTTCACACGGCTAGTTGTGTCGCAGGCGCCACAAAGTAGCCCTTATCGCAGAGCCAAATCTGACATTTGGCTCGCGATTCCTCCGACGCAAGCGTCTGCGGAATGGAGGCTTCTATGCAGAAAATATGGATTGTGGGATCGCTTGGAAGAATCGGACAGGCGCTTCTCAAATTGTTGGACGTAACAGAATATGAGCTGTTTGCAACGGATGTGGATGAGGTCGATATCTCGCAAGAGACACAGGTGACCAAATACATGACGATGAACAGACCCGATGTCGTAATAAACTGTGCCGGTTATCATGATGCCTCTCTTGCGGAAAATGAAAAGCAGGATGCAGACATGGCTTATAAGGTAAACGCGGTCGGAGTGCGCAATCTTGCACAGGCGGCGCAAAGCATCGGCGCAAAGCTGATTCAGCTCTCCACCGATGATGTCTTCTCCAAGCCATCGCAGGAGCCCTATAATGAATTTGACGAGGTTGCCCCCGCTGACATCTATGGAAAATCCAAGTACGCGGGCGAAAGATATGTTCGTGAGCTTATGACACGTTATGTCATCATCCGTAGCTCCTGGGTCTATGGAATCGGGGATGACTTTTTAGACGAAGTAATACGCGCAGCGAAGGATGATAAAGCTCCTGTCCTGACATTAAAAGACAATGCCAGCGCAGTCCCCACCTCTGCAGCAGAGCTTGCCAGGATCATTAAGGTGTTTATTGACGAGGACCATTATGGTATCTATCATGCTGTTTGCAGTGGCGGATATTGTACGAGAGCGGAATTTGCACAAGAGATTCTGAGACTGACAGGACTTTCGGATCAGCTCCGAATCGAAGTGCCTGCAAATGCAACAGAGAAATATTCGGTGTTAGACAATATGATGCTTCGCATCACCGGATTAGACTGTCCCGCAGACTGGCGTGAAGCATTGGAAGCATATCTGAAGGAAACAGGGGGAATTGAGTAGTGGAGAAAAAACAGGATAATGCAAAGAAAAAAGTCGGACTCACAACGAAAATATTCATTGCGCTCCTTGCGGGAGCTGTTGCCGGAATCGTTATTCATTATGTTGTACCTGCTGGCTTTGTAAGAGATACGGTTCTTGTAAATGGTATTTTCTATGTGCTTGGTAACGGCTTTATCAGACTGATGCAAATGCTTGTTGTTCCACTCGTTCTCTGCTCTTTGATTTGCGGAAGCATGGCAATCGGAGACACAAAAACACTCGGCAAAGTGGGCGTAAAAACCATGGTATTCTATCTGTGCACTACCGCTCTTGCCGTCTGCCTGGCACTTGCAGTAGCCTCTGTCATTAATCCTGGTATCGGAATGAGTATGAAGGATATCGATGCATCTTCGGTGACACAGGCTGCACCGGTTTCGCTCGTCGATACCCTGCTAAACATTATCCCGAAGAATATTTTCCATTCTCTTGCGAATGGAGACATGCTGCCAATTATCGTATTTGCCCTGATTGTGGGTGTTCTTCTTGCAAAGATGGGCAATCGCGCCTCTGTGGTTGCAAATTTCTTCAGCCAGTGCAACGATCTTATGATGGAAATGACGATGGTCGTGATGAAGCTTGCGCCAATCGGCGTCTTCTGCCTCATTGCCAAGACCTTTGCCGGAATCGGACTTGACGCGTTTCTGCCGATGCTAAAATACATGTTCAGCGTCATCCTCGCACTTGCAATCCAGTGCTTTGTGGTATATCAGCTGTTGCTGTTTTTCTTCACCAGACTCAATCCGTTTCGGTTTATCAAAAAATTCTTCCCGGTTATGGCATTTGCTTTTTCGACTTCTACCTCAAATGCAACCATTCCGATGTCTATCGACACGCTGCATAAGAAGGTCGGTGTTTCCAAGCAGATATCCTCGTTTACGATTCCTCTCGGGGCAACCATCAATATGGACGGAACCTCGATTATGCAGGGCGTAGCGGTTATCTTTATTGCACAGGCCTATGGAATATCTCTTTCACCGGCAGCGATTGCGACCGTGGTTGCTACTGCAACGATTGCATCGATAGGAACAGCGGGAGTTCCTAGCGTGGGATTAGTGACCCTGACCATGGTGCTTAACTCCGTCGGTCTCCCGACCGAGGGTATCGCCTTAATCATGGGCATCGACCGGATTCTCGACATGCTCCGAACCGCAGTCAATATCACCGGAGATGCCGTGTGTACAACGATAGTATCGAAACAGCAGAATGCCTTTGACCAGAAAGTATTTGATGCCGACTAAGAGGGCATCGTTTACAACATAAATGAGGGAAATGGAGGAATAGGAAATGACAAATGACAGAAGACCGGATGATATGGTCAGAATCACGACACCGGAGCTTGCCCAAAAGTTCATTGATGAACAGGTGAAGCTGGTGCAGGAGCAGGTGGGAGATAAAAAGGTGCTCCTCGCACTGTCCGGAGGCGTTGATTCCTCAGTGGTAGCTGCACTCCTGATTAAGGCAATCGGAAAACAGCTGGTGTGCGTGCACGTGAATCACGGACTGCTCAGGAAGGGCGAGCCGGAGCAGGTAATTGAAGTATTCCGTAACCAGATGGATGCAAACCTTGTCTATGTGGATGCGACCGACCGCTTCTTAGATAAGCTTGCCGGTGTAACCGATCCTGAGACGAAGAGAAAGATCATCGGCGGTGAGTTTATCGAAGTATTCGCCGAGGAAGCCCGTAAGCTCGAGGGTGTGGAATTCCTCGCACAGGGCACAATCTGGCCGGATATCCTGGAGAGTGAGCATGGAATCAAGGCGCATCACAATGCAGGCGGCCTTCCAGAGGATATGAATTTCGAACTGGTTGAGCCGGTTAAGATTCTCTTCAAGGACGAGGTTCGTGTCGTTGGCAAAGAGTTAGGACTTCCTGATAACATGGTATACCGTCAGCCGTTCCCGGGTCCCGGGCTTGGCGTTCGCTGCCCTGGAGCAATCACCCGTGACCGTCTCGAGGCAGTTCGTGAGTCGGATGCCATTCTTCGCGAGGAGTTCGCCAAGAATGGACTGGAAGGAAAGGTATGGCAGTACTTCACGGTAGTGCCTGATTTCAAATCCACCGGAATCAAGGATGGCAAGAGAGCCTTCGAGTGGTCTGTCATCATCCGCGCAGTCAACACCACGGACGCCATGACCGCAACCGTTGAGAACATCCCCTATGACCTTATGTGCCATATCGTGGATCGCATCACCCATGAGGTTCCCGGCGTGAACCGTGTGCTTTACGACTTCACCCCGAAGCCAACGGGGACGATTGAGTTTGAGTGATGTGAAAATAGCGGGAAGCCTTATAAATCAAGGCTTTCCGTTTTCTGTGCTTGCAAAATGCTTGCAGTTTATTTTGATTCTGTTGGTTTGATTCTTTCACCATTAAAAAGTAATGGAAAAGAATCAAAGAAATCAATAAGTTCTACAAGCTTTGCTTTATTATGTGTATCTATATTTACAAGCGACGGTATTTGATTGAAGTCGTGAATATAATTATTTAAAGCGTTATTATATTGCTGAAGAAAAATTGCAAGGAATAAATGCTCACTTTTGGATAGAGAAGCTGCTCTTGATTTTAAGTCATCTATATCCTTAATTTTTAAATAACCTTCAGAATGATATTCCCAAACTGCATCGAAAGAAAGCAATGGTGTTGAAAAAGTATTTTCCCAAATTGCACGTGCTAACTTATCAAGAGTATATTCATAGTATTTTTTTTTCATGCATGTGTTGTACAAATCAAGAATTTCAATAAAATAGCAAATGTGGTCTTTGTATAATGATGTAGGTGAATTTTTATTATAGCTTTTAGTGTTGTTTGTGTGCTTGTATATTAATGAGTTTTTGATATCATCATGAACAATAGAATTACGTAAATCGGATATTTCCCTAATTTTATATTCATTTAGAGATAAATCTAAATCTTGTATGGATATAAAAAAATGTATATATTCATAAAGTGACCTGCATGAGTATTTTCGTATGTTTTGATCTATTATGGTATCTATTATATCGCTTGATCTTGAGGACGTAAGAAATAGATCCTTATTAACAGAGATGTTCTTGTCAATCTTATGCGGAAAGGCTTTTATATAATATCTAATAATTTCTGTAATGGTACTTTCAAATAAAGAATAAGCATAAATAAAATATGGTTTTGCTGTAGCACTAGTGATAGATGAGGTAATCTCGTTAAGAGCAGTATTCGTATTTAATATCGCATTAGAAATATCATCATATATAAAATTATTTATCATATCAGACCTCTTAGTATTTATGCATTTTGGTATAATTATAGGAATTAAGTTTATATATATTTTTTTTCTTTAAGGTAGTTTGTTTTTAATTTCAACATTATATTTTTTATATATTGCTCCATAAAGAAATAATCTGGTTTACCATTGTCGTTGATTGGAAGCATTATTTTTTCACGTTTTATACTTTCTTTATTTCCCATTTTTCCATAAGAATATTTTGAACAAGTTTGCCTTAACATTCTTGCTATAAATAAACCTGAATACCTGTTCATACTAGAATTGTATAATATCAGAATAGAAGAACCGGCACCACCTCTGCCAAGAAAAGCATTTTCTTGATAAAAAGCACTGCCATCAACAGGGCTGATTGTAATACAGTTCCCTTCATCTAGAACCTCTTCTTTTTTAGGCATACAGCACTTAGTAAGACCGTTGTTTGTATTACCAGACGCAATAAATGGAATTGGGCCAAACTGGTATTGTTTTTCAGAACGGGCTTTGGGTCTTCTTACAGTAAATAAATCACCAACAAAGAATGTGTCCCATTTCTTTTGTTCTAGAGAAAGAGGTGTTTTTTCTTCTTGTAAATTATTATCAGTAAAAGATATGTAGTTTTGAGTGATCTTTTGTTCTCGTTCTTTGATGTACTGTTCCATAAAATCATAATCAGGAGTGCCACTATTGGTAACGGGCAGCAATATCATTTGTTTTTGCATTCTTTGTTCGTTAAATTTATAGCCATAAGCATATTTGCATTTTTGCTGTAAAATTATAGTTTTGAAAAATAAATAGTGATATTTTGTTCCCGATATAGCTTTTAGTTTAAAACGTTTAACATCATCTGAAAATAAGCACGAATACGGGTGATAAAAGTTCTCGACTACGCTGCCATTATAGTTTACCCCTAAAACATTTCTATCCACTGATATATTAGAATTTGATACAAAGGCAGTTACTCCGTTATTCGAATCTGTCGCACCAATAA
The DNA here is from genome assembly GCA_029218545.1 of Bacillota bacterium. GTDB lineage: Bacteria > Bacillota > Clostridia > Peptostreptococcales > Anaerovoracaceae > Fimisoma. The sequence continues at coordinate 6,541 of JAQXRN010000150.1, forward strand.
AAGGTTTATTTCCATCAATCATATTACTTTTAGTTAAGCGTTTACCTGGACTGATGAAAAAAATATCTTTAATATAAAATTCTTTCCAGTCTCTGTCATGTAAATTAAGCATTCTCATCATCACCTCTTTGTTCAAATAGATAGCCTTTACCATGAGTGATCATGTTGAACTCAAAAGTCAAATAATCCCCAATACTGTTCATAAAGTCTTCTTCTGTTGGTATCTCATCATTATAGTAATAAAATGAGTGTAACCATTCATCTGAATCTTCAACAGTTGTTTCAACCATAAAACTTGATGGAAAATCTGTGATTTTTCCATGCCAACAATCAAGCAAATATTGCCGTTTATCTTTCGCACGCTCAGTTTCCACAAGACCTAAATGTTTCTTTACTTCATATCCATCATCTTCAAAATTAATAAATTTTGCCTTTTTTTCAGTTGGATGTGGTATTCCTGTAGTAAATACTGCAATACATGGTACCGTTCCTACTCGGTAAAATGTATCTTTGTTCAGACTGATAACACCTTCCAAAGTATGATTCTTTAATATTTCTTTTTTGATTGCTTTGTCTTCTTTGGTTTTTCCGATCATTGCAGACACAGGAACAATGACTGCAGCACGACCACCTTCTGTTATAGAATTTAATAGATGACGAATAAAGCATAATTCTGATAAATTTGCAGTGTCTTTATTTTTGGCTTGTGAATAAGGAGGGTTCATAAAACCAACAGTTATACCCCCTCCACTTAACTGGAGTTCTCCTGGGTCTTGGGCAAGGAAATCTTCACAGATTAAATTACTTTGACCATCACCACGTAGGATCATGTTTGTAGTGGCAATGGAAAACATATCATCACGAATTTCAATACCGTGTATTTGATGCTGCTTTATATGTAATCGATCCGAAGGATTTTTTGTTTCTTTTAACATTTTATGCATTCCAGAAATTAAAAAACCACCCGTGCCACAGCAGGGATCAAAAATAACATCGGTAGGTTTTAAATCTACTAATTCACAAAATAAGTCGGTAATATGGCTAGGGGTAAGAACTACTCCTAGAGATTGACCGTCCCCACCAGAGTATGACACAAATTCTCCATAGAATCGGCCTAAATAATCTTCTTTTGAGTTTGATATCAGAGCTCTGAATATGTTTTCATTAATGTATTCTGCAAAAAATCTTAAGGGTGTCTTATTGCCTAAGTCTTCCCGTTTAGTATTTAATTGAGGTCTGTCCTTTATCAAGGTAAATTGGTTAAGTACCCGAGCTTTTTTTACTTCAGGAGCAACCTTTGCACGTTGTAGATTCATTTCTAAATATTGGTATAGAATTACTCCATCAGTGTTACTTTCTAAAGAGTCCCCTTTTAACATATCAAGGCGAAAACTATATTTCTGTTCACGCAATGCAAGAAGAATTGCGGATACGACAAGCGGTTTTTCATCTTCACCCAAACCTCCATAATTACGTAGATATTCATGGAGTTCCTTTGCTTTCTTAAGAATGTCTGCAAGTTCTATATCCTCTGGTGGGGTTTCGTTTAATACAATTCTTTTGTAATATTCCAAAATATGGTTTGCAGAAAAGTTTTCAAAAGTCTCTACTTCTGGTAGCCATGTATAGCCGTTATTGTCAACAAATAATGGTTGAATGATATGATGTTTGCGGTCTCCGGCATTACCAAACGCAAATACTTTATTGTATGTAGTGTTTTGTAAAATATGTTTGGCATAATGTAAAGCACCATTTACGGCATAATTTTTTGTAGCTTGCACTGTCAAGGAAATAGTAGTGCCATCATCCTCAAAGGCACACAAGTTTGCTCTGTCAGATTTATCTTCCATGACAAGAACAAAATCATTGACAACTGCACAATATTCTGGGAATCCTACGTTGCCTGTTTTATGTTTTGAAGCTGATTTTAGTGCATTATTAATTTCAATAATATTGCTACCTTGTGTATCAGCTTGTATGCCAGCTTCAACAAGTAAATCGTGTATATATAAATCAAAGTTAGCTTCTTTTTTTGCCATTGGTGTTACTCCTTTTTGTTTGGTATAGTATTTTCATACGTATTCTTCTATAGGAACATTGAATATTTGCAATGTATCCTCAATCTCAGCCTTATACATATCCTCGTCATACATAGATAAATTCTTTTCTTCTAAGTGACGCATATGTGCGTGAAACAATGTGATAAGTTGCATATTATCAGAATATAGTGCTATATTCATATCTCCATTTACAGGAACCGGCGATTCGTGTATTTCAATTCCAATCTCCTTCATATCATACCAGCACTGTCTGAATTCCATATACAGTTTCTTGATTTCATTTGAACTGTTCAGAATGTAATCTAAATCAATA
>JAQXRN010000151.1 GCA_029218545.1 Bacillota bacterium
CACTACGACTTTGTATTTCTTTTGGAAAGCAATGACTCCCAATAAGATGAAAATCGAACTATCTTCAAATGGGCCATTAAAAACTGTAGTATCTCCATCTGATTATCAGAAAATTGATTATGAAATTGGTGTTTCTGAAACGACTGAACCAGGATGGTGGCCAGAAGGTGCATCTCTTTCTAGTAATACGACGATAAAATCTTCTAAGCCTATCAATGTTGTTTCTGCAACTCTAAAGGGTACTGTCAATTATTATTATACACAGGGAATTTGTAAATTAGACTTTAAAATGGTCGATTCTTCTGGAAACGATATAGGTACAATTGAAGATTTGAAGAAGTCAAAAGAAGGTGGATCATATTCCAGTACGATTACTCTGACTGTTTCCAATATTTGATAGGTAGGGCTATATAAATGAAAAAGAGTCGAAAGAGTTTAGTAGTTTTAATTGCTGTTTTGATAGTGTTTGGTGGAATGTGTCGTATTTATGCATCTTCTACTATCCCCGCAGCAGCAAGCACGGCTACAAATCCATTGAAGTTAATTATTCCATCAGGTAGTTATATCTTTGGATTTTATTCTGATTCTAATGGAAACACTTCGATTGACAATCTGTCTTTGTCGGCAGATGTGTCAAGTAGCCAGGATGAATGGGGCTCTTCATCGTATAAGTATTATGCATATGGAACATTCTATGTGAATTGGAGTATTTTTACAAAGAATGCTGTAAAGTTAGTTCTATCTATTCCGAAACTTCAGTCTACTGGCGGAGAAAGTCTTCCTTATGTAGATATTGCAGATACAGGGATGATTGCAGTCGTTAATTCAGATAGTCTATTGGTTCAGTCTTTTAATACTGGAGCCATAGATGTCGGCAGCAAACAGTACTCTATTCGAGTTGATATGGCCGATGTCAAATCTACTGATACTTATTCTTCAGTAATAACATTAAAGGTGATCACAGTATGATGAAAAGATTAGTCTTAGTCGTTGTTTCATTTTTTGTTATTTCAATTTCTCTGTTTGCAGATGCTGTTTATAGTGGCTCAAGTACAAGTGGCAGTGCATCTATGACAATAAATCTAGATAGCAGTTATATATTATCAGAAAATCCAGTTGTTTACTGTGGCTTTACCTTGAACGGTGAAAGTGGTGGCGACATTATTCCTTTGTCATCAGACCTTGTTCTTACAAAATCTTATGCTACTACTACAACGTTTTTTGCTTCCGGTACAGCTTACGTTTTTTTAAGAATAGCTTCTTCTCAGAAACTATCCTTTACTTTGTCTTGGGATAAATTAATTAATAAGAATCCCGAAGTATATCTGTATATATCAAAAAATGGTGCATCAATTTCAACCGATAGTCCAATCTATTTATTTGAACCCGAATTAGATTCAATTATTGATGAAAGGATAGAATTAAAGTTTTCTACAGGTTCGTCTGCAATAAGTACAAGTAAAAAATTAACTAGTATAGTTAAATTGACTGTAAAGGCGGAATCATGAAAAAGACTCTTACTTTTGTGATTTTATCTTTAGTTACAGTTTCTCTGTTTTCAGGATATTACAACTACTTGAGTGGTTCCAATATTTCTACTAGTCAGACTTCAACAATGACAGTGGTTATTGAAGCAACTAGTGATATACTTAATTGCGGAATATCGTCAACCTTTGACCCGTCAAAATCAGATTTGGGGCTGACGGATCTATCAACAAAGAGTTTTGATCCAGTTATAAATACAACAAGTCAGAACTGGTCATATAAAGGAAAAATCGATGAACTTTATGTATGGTGGCAAATATATTCCAGTAATAAATATAATGTTACCATTACATTATCTACTTTAAAGGATGTGGCCACAAAAAAAATAGTAATTCCATATTCTGTAAATATATATACATTAGATTCAAATAGTAATTATGTAAGTGGCGAAGAGATTTATATTGAAAAGAATGACAAAAACGAAACAGTTTATAACTATACATCTACTGGAAGTATAGAAAGCGGTCATCGAAAGATTTCTTTTCTTACCGATGAGGCGAGGGGAATAGAGGTTGCCAATTCATTTCAGGCAACATTAACTGTAAAAGTGAGTTCAGTATGAAAAAGACACTAATATTTCTTTCTTTTATTCTTGTTTTGATTTCAGCTTTTGCATCAGAAGTTGATAGCAGCGCTTATCAATGGAATGCTACAAAGGACTCTGATGGTAAGATAACAGGAGGAAGTGGCACAAGAGAATTCAATATGTATTTTTCTTTGTCTGCTGGCGATAATTCTACTTATACAGATGTAGGGTTTTCTTCTACTCCATTAAACACTACTACGGGTGCCGTAACAAAATACGAGAATAATAGTTTAGTAATGAATGCATCTATAAATACGTCTTCTTCTCCTTATTCAATTGATTTAAAGTGTCAAACATATTTATATTGGCATGTAGCAATAGAAGGGCAATATAAGATTCAACTTACCGTAGAGCCTAAAGATAATGTTTCTGTAACTTTTACAAATAACTCTGAAGTAATACAGGAATCAGACAAACCGATAACATCATCTAAAGCTTTTGATATTGTTTCTTTTTCAAAACTTGGAAGGCATCTGGGAAGTTCCCTTATCTCAATAGAGGCTAATACAAATACTGCATCTTTTCCTGATGATGTTGTATGCGTCCTAACTTTATCTTTGGTGAGTGCACAATGAAAAAACATATCTTACTTTTCTTAATAGCTTTATCATCATTATCATTTCTTTTTTCTGAGGATATTAAACCAGAAGGAATGAAAGAATCAGTAAGGCTTAGTGTTACAACTACAAACACTGTATACCTTGGAGTCTCTTCCCAAAAGGTAGTAAGCTCAATTTTCCCTTCGTCTTCGATTATAGATGAAGAGAAATTCTACTATAATCCTAAGGAAATGCTTTGGTATTCTCCGTCACTATTCTTTTTTGTTATTTCATTTGTTGATCTCCCTTTGGATATTTCACTTTCCATCCCAGGTTCATTGGCGCCATTAACAGAAGGTGTATCAACTTCGTTATCTTGGAAGCCATCGGGAGATATTAATATAACTGTTGATAAAGGATTTGTTTCGGGTGACCAAACAATAAACCTAATAACAGAATCTGATAAGGATATAGGGAAACCTAGGGTCTATTGTTGGGAAGTAAAAATGGCAATACCAGGAGAGACTGTTATTGAAGGACAATATAGCGGCAAATATACTTTGACGATAACAAGTGTTAGTTGAAAATATGAAACGAGTTATTTCTTTATTATTGATAATTTTAAGTATTATTCCTCTACTAGCAGAGGCTTACAATTCAGAAGACAAGGCGTCGTCTGAGTTTAAGTTACGTTTGAATAAGACAGGTACAAATGTAATTTGGTTTTCTGAGGATGAAGAAGGTAATATTTTTGTACCTGATAATAGACATATTTTCCCTTTGGTTAAATCAAGTACAGAGCCCATTAAAAGCACAATTTACTTTCATTGGAAACTAGATGACACTGAATCGTCTGTAGTGTCGTTGAGCTTCGTTTCATCTGATATGGATTATCAGAACTCAAAATACATGTTGGAAAATATGAGTCCAAGCGTCAGTGCAGAAGATATGAACTACGATGTTATTGTGACAAGTCTTGGTACAGGTACAAGTATCATTAAGTCCATCAAGAATAGTGGTGAAAACAGCACTGGCACCTTGCTGAATGAACGGACTCTTTCTGATATGACTATTGAACTTAACCCCACAGAAAAGGAAAAGCATTTTAAAGTAGAGATGACTATTTGTCCTGCATATCGTATCAATGAAGGTGATTTTCAA
>JAQXRN010000152.1 GCA_029218545.1 Bacillota bacterium
GATGATTTCCATAAACACAGCCATGTCTGTGGATATTTTTGGGCAGGTGGCAGCAGACTCTATGGGCTGGACCCAGCAGAGCGCTGTGGGAGGACAGATTGACTTTGTTAAAGGAGCTCAGTGGTCTCCCGGCGGAAAGTCTATAATAGCCCTGGCATCCTCATTCATGAAGGATGGAAAGAGACAGAGTAAAATCTGCCTGAACTTCCCTGTTGGGACAGCAGTTACCACCCCAAGATCAGAGGTGCAGTATATTGCCACAGAATATGGATGCATTAATCTGAAGACCCTCAATATGTCAGACAGGGTGCGCGCCATGATAAGTCTGGCGCATCCGGATTTTCGCGACCAGCTGACAGAGGAAGCAAGAATGCATCATCTGATATAGCAAAAAGAGGCTAAAAATAATAGGTTCAGCGACCACGATATAATTGACAATCGTGAACATGATTGCTATTATTATTTCATATTTTTATTTGACATTTAAGTTGGAGGCGACTATGAGAGAAAGCATTTTAGTCCTGGATTTCGGAGGACAATACAACCAGCTGATAGCAAGGCGTGTAAGAGAATGCAATGTTTATTGTGAAGTACACCCTTATACCATGAAAATTGAAGAAATAAAAGCCATGGCACCTAAAGGAATTATTCTTACCGGTGGCCCGAACAGCGTATATGATATGGCATCTCCGCATGCAGAACCTGAACTCTTTGAACTTGGAATACCGGTGCTAGGCATTTGCTACGGCGCACAGCTTATGGCATGGACATTAGGCGGAAAAGTATCTACAGCTCCGGTTAGCGAGTACGGCAAAACTGAAGTTATGGTTTCTGATAAAGACGGACTGCTGAAGGATGTTTCAGACAGGACAATCGTCTGGATGAGCCATACAGACTATATTGAGGCCGTGCCGGAAGGTTTCAAGGCAACAGCATCTACTCCTGTCTGCCCTGTTGCAGCAATGGAAAATGATGCCAAGAAGCTTTATGCTTTCCAGTATCACCCTGAAGTAACACATTCAGAAGAGGGCATGAAGATGCTTTCTGCCTTTGTGTATGGTCCTTGCGGATGCAAGGGCGACTGGAAGATGGACAGCTTTGTGGAATCTTCAATTGAGAGCATTCGCCAGAAGGTAGGCGACGGAAAGGTTCTTTGCGCCTTAAGCGGTGGTGTTGACTCCTCTGTGGCTGCTGTTCTTCTGTCCAAGGCAGTAGGCAAGCAGCTTACCTGCGTTTTCGTGGATCACGGTCTGCTTCGTAAGAACGAAGGCGATGAGGTTGAAGCTATCTTCGGACCTGAGGGTAATTATGATTTGAACTTCATCAGAGTAAATGCACAGCAGAGATTTTATGACAAACTTGCAGGAGTGACCGAACCTGAGGCTAAGCGTAAGATTATCGGAGAAGAATTTATTAGAGTATTTGAAGAAGAAGCCAAGAAGATAGGTGCGGTGGACTACCTGGTTCAAGGGACCATCTATCCTGACGTTATAGAAAGCGGATTAGGCAAGTCAGCAGTAATAAAATCTCACCACAATGTAGGAGGACTTCCTGATTATGTTGACTTTAAGGAAATAATCGAACCTCTTCGCATGCTCTTTAAGGAGGAGGTTCGTAAAGCCGGTCTTAAGCTCGGCTTACCTGAAAACCTTGTGTACAGACAGCCTTTCCCAGGACCTGGTCTTGGCGTAAGAATAGTGGGCGAAGTAACTGCGGAAAAGGTTAAAATCGTTCAGGATGCTGATGCGATTTATCGTGAGGAAATCGCTGCGGCTGAGGCGGAAGGCCTGATTCCGGCATATGGACAGCCCGGAGCTTTAGGACAGTATTTTGCAGCTCTTACAAATATGCGCTCCGTAGGTGTTATGGGCGACTTCAGAACATATGATTATGCGGTGGCTCTTCGTGCTGTGACCACAAGTGACTTCATGACTGCTGAGTCGGCACATCTGCCTTGGGAGGTAATCGAAAAGGTTACAAGCCGCATCGTAAATGAGGTTGATCATGTCAACCGCGTGTTCTACGACTGCACCGGCAAACCACCGGCAACAATTGAGTTTGAATAGTAGAAAAGAGGTTCAAAAAATGAATAGTTATGAAACAGAACTTCTAATCATAGGCGGTGGCGCGGCAGGAATGTCAGCTGCCGCTTCTGCATTGGAAAAAAACATTAAAACAACGCTGGTTGAATCAAACAGTCAGGTTGGAGGAAACGGAATATTCCCAAAAGGAAGGCATAAACATGGCAATAGAGGCGGGGGCTGCCCTGGATAAAAATTTTGCTATTGAGATGGCTGCACCAAAGGTAAAAGACCATGGACTGCTTAATATTTTGCTTGGCAAGCCATATCCTATATGGGTTAATTCCTTTGGAAAGCGTTTTGCCGATGAAAGCATCGTATTTAACTTTTCTATGTCGGCTAATGCGTGCAAGAGGCAGCCTGATGGAAAGGTCTGGGTAGTGTTTAATCAGGATATTTTAGACTCTCTACTGACAAGAGAAATAAATACTATTGAGGACATTCATCTTCCTGATAAGAAAAATCTGGATTTCATCAAACCGCTGGAAGATGCCATAGACGAAGGAATTGCTGTAAAATCTGAAAATCTTGCAGGAATAGCAGCGTTTATAGGATGCGAGCACCATGTTCTAAGACAGACAGTGCATGATTATGTTACATCGTGGACTGTCGGAAGCGATGCTGAATTTGCAAAGGATGGAAGATATATCTCCGACTTTTCAAATGGTCCTTACTATGCAGTAAAAGCAGGGGTTGATATGATTGTTACTCATGGCGGCATCCGAGTTAACGAAGATTTTAATGCCTTAAATGATAAACAGGAACCTGTGAAGAATCTGTTTATTGCAGGTAATGACTTCGGCGGTGCCGATTCCGAAATATACAATGTTGAATTCAGTGGTCATGGAGTCGGATTTGCAGTTAACTCGGGAAGAATTGCCGGTGAAACAGCAGCTGCTGAAATTGTGAAAGAAGTATAAAAAAGGTTACGTGAAAAATTAATAGGGAAACCAATAAAAAAGGGAGGCCTTTTGCAACAAGGCTTCCCTTTGATATTTTTGATAATTATTTCCACTGGAAGTTTATCATACCATATATGTAAATAAATGCGATTAATGCAGGCAATACAATCTGGAAGATTGGTTTCATCCATGGAGCAACTTTTAGACCTTTTCCGGTATTTGCTTCCTTAATAAAGTTGTCCCATCCCCAGCCGAACTTGTTGCAGCAGAACAGAGCAAGAACAAGAGTGCCGAGAGGAAGAATATTTGTGGAAACGATGAAGTCCCAGAAATCCAACCAAGCTGAACCTTCTGCAAATGGCTGGAAGTGGAATACACTGTAGCCAAGAGCTGTTGTAAGAGCAAGAAGGAAAATGCCGATTCCGCATAGAACACTTCCCTTTGGACGAGACCAGCCTGTAAGCTCACGAACCATTGCAAGAATGTTCTCGCAAACACCTAAAACTGTTGACAATGCTGCAAATGTCATAAACAGGAAGAACAATGTACCCCAGATACGGCCACCGGACATGTTGTTGAATACTGCTGCCATCGTATCAAATAACAGGCTAGGTCCTGCATTTACTTCAAGATTGTATGTAAAGCATGCAGGGAAAATAATAACGCCTGCAAGGAATGCTACAAGTGTATCTAAAGCGATAATGTTAATTGCTTCGCCCATAAGTGAACGTTCTTTGTTGATGTAGCTTCCGAAGATTGCCATACTGCCCATGCCGACAGATAATGTGAAGAAGGCCTGATTCATAGCACCAACTACAACGGAACCGTCAATCTTTGAAAAATCAGGTTTTAAGTAGAAGGTCATACCTTCTGCAGCGCCATCAAGAAGTAAGCTGTGTATTCCGAGCACTAGCATGAGTACAAGAAGAATTGACATCATGTACTTTGTTATTCTCTCAAGCCCTCCCTGAATGTTGAAGGAAAGGATAATAAATGCAACAGCCAAAGTAACAAACAGGAAGATAACATTGACAGAAGGTGATGTTATCATAGGCACAAATCCCAGATCTTCATTCTGGCCGGTTAAAAACCTTGTAAAGTAGTAGATGATCCAGCCGCATACAACTGTGTAGAACGCCATAAGTGCTATGTTACCAATCAGGCATATCCATCCGAAGCCACCCCACTTTTGTCCTGGCTTTTGAAGCTTACTGAACATGTTGAGGGGACTTGTCTGAGCCGCTCTACCCAGAGAAAACTCAAGGACAAGTGCAGGAATTCCAAGTACTATTAAGCACAATATATATACCAGCATAAAGCTGCCGCCACCGTTGCTCCCGCACATCCACGGGAACTTCCATACATTTCCGCAGCCGATGGCACACCCTGCAGAAAGCATTATGAAGCCCATACGGCTTCCTAAACGTTCTCTATTCATTATATAAACTCCTTTTAACATAAATTAACTACTATTATATACCATTAAACGTTATTTGTAAATTGATGATATTCTTTTATAATAGCGTCTGCAACGTCTCTACGGGAAACACAGCGATCCATTGCCATTTTTTCAATGAGTCTGTGGGCATCGGGCTCGCTCAGGTTTTTGTGGCTGATAAGCATCCATTTAGCTCGGTTTACAAGACGGATTTCTTCCATCTTCTGTTCAATTGACATGTTTTTCTTATCAAAATGGCGAAACCGCTCACGGGCGCTGATCATCCACGCAAGACCTCTTTCGATGGTATTGCGCGAAGTTGGTTTAGGAAGGGTAAATACGCCGTGGGGTGCAACCTTGTTGTATATTTCATCATGAACTTCGGATTTTACCAGCAAAAGAACGATAGTGTTTTTTGTAGTACAAGTATCTATAGAAAGGTTTATTCCCTGCTCATCCGGCAAAGGGGAATTGATTATTAAAAAATCATATGCCCTTTCAGTCATTGCAAGCTTTGCCTTGCTTATGCTTGGAACAATGTGAACAGGGTCGTAGATGGAATCGGAAAGGAGGAGCTTAAGAGCATCATTTAAGGCATTAGATGATGATGCTATCAGTATGCTGTAGTTACGTTCTTTCAAGTTCATGTATGGGTCCTCCTTTCCGATATTTTTTACGATTTATCTGTTATTGCAATAAATTTCTAATATTTCAGCAGGAATGTACTGTCTGACGAATTGGCTTTCGTATGCCTTTTCGCATGCTGTTCTAAGATCCTGTGGAAGTCTCTTGTATTTTGCAAGCTCTTTGCTTGAGGCCTTGTAGAGATTTAGGTTTGAAGGCTCAGGTAGCTCAATTTTATTTCTGATACCATATAGACCTGCGAAAATCATAAGAGCAAAGGCCAGATATGGGTTTGCTGACGGATCCGGTGAGCGTAGCTCTGCTCTGCAGTATTCGTCAGAAGCTGCAGGAATTCTAATGAGCTGCGAACGATTTTCACTTGACCATGAAATGAAGCCCGGAGCTTTGCTGCTTCCGAATCTGCTGTAGGACTCTTCCGTCGGGTTAAGAAATGCTGTTATATCTTCAATCTTATCTAAAATACCCGCAATCATGTGAGACATATTGTCGGAATTGTCATCGGATTTTACTGAAATATTGATATGGAAGCCGCTTCCCGGTTTTCCGGCAATCGGTTTTGGACTGAAATCTGCAAAAAGTCCATTTCTGTGGGCAATGGTTTTGACGATTGACTGGAATGTCATGGCATCATCAGCAGCAGTCAGAGCATCGGAATATCTGAAGTCTATTTCATTCTGGCCGGGACCAACCTCGTGATGTGAGCTTTCCG
>JAQXRN010000153.1 GCA_029218545.1 Bacillota bacterium
TCCAAAAACCGTGACCAGTACTTTTTTCTTCATAAAGAAATGCCGTCCTTTCTAAATTGCATTCTCGTTAAATATATGCAAAAAGGTACGGCATATTCTAATTCCTATGGTTTTCTATATTCCAAATATTCTCTATATTCCAATTATTCTCTTTATGAGCTGAGGTGGCTGGCACGGTTCATTTTCAATGACAAAGGCTTCTTCAGCAATTAACATAGCCTGCTGAAGCTTCTTTTCATCGTTTCCGAAGAATCTGGCCAGAACATCACCTTCCTGCACCTCGTCTGCAATCTTCTTGCAGACCATTATTCCTGCGGAAAGGTCTATGTCGTCTTCCTTTGTTGCCCTGCCGGCTCCTGTCTGCTGTGATGCAAGTCCGATTTTCTTGGCTTCAATTGTTCTAACATAGCCTGATTTTTTTGCTCTTAGAGTTTTCTCTATGGAATGCTGCGGAAAGAGGCTGTAATCTGTAATCACTCCAGGATTTCCTCCCTGAGCCTTGATAAACTCGCCTAATTTTGCAAGGCCTCTTCCATTATCCAACGCTTCTTTTGTCATTGCCTGACCTTCCTCAGGACTCGACGCCTTGCCTCCAAGGTAAACCATGATTCCGCTTAGCTTAATGGCAAGTTCAGTGATATCCTCCGGTCCTTTTCCCTTTAAAGTCTCGATAGCTTCCATGACTTCAATGCTGTTTCCTACAGCTTTTCCAAGAGGCTGACCCATCTCGGTAATGGCTGCGACTGTTCTCTTACCTGCACTGTTACCGATTTCTACCATCATCTCCGCAAGCTTCACCGCATCCTCGATATTCTCCATAAAAGCGCCATCACCGCACTTTACATCCAGTACAATGGCGTCGCTTCCTGCAGCAAGCTTCTTACTCATGATGCTGGAGGATATTAGACCGAGATTGTCTACAGTTGCAGTAACATCGCGAAGAGCATAAAGTTTTTTGTCAGCAGGAGTAATATGGGCGGTCTGGCCAATAACCGCCATGCCCATTGTGTTTACCTGATTCAGGAATTCCTCCGGCTCAAGAGATGTTTTAAATCCGGGAATGGACTCCATCTTATCCACTGTACCTCCTGTAAAACCAAGTCCTCTGCCGCTCATCTTAGCAATAGGTACTCCGCATGCTGCCGCAAGTGGAGCAACCACTAAAGTAGTCTTATCGCCTACTCCTCCGGTAGAATGTTTATCCACCTTAATTCCTTCTATGGAGGATAAATCGATTGTATCCCCTGAATATCTCATTGCTTCAGTAAGATAAAAAATTTCCTCCTTGTCAAGTCCCTGGAAGTAGATAGCCATCAATAGGGCTGAAACCTGATAATCAGGAATATCTTCGCTGACATATCCATCTACAAACCACTTGATTTCCTCTTTTGAAAGAGAAAACCCGTCTTTTTTCTTCTGTATTATTGAAACCATATTCATAGGTAAATACTCCTTTTATCTGATGTCATTTAAAAAGCTTGTTCCTATCTTCGGCGTCTTAACACCGAGTGCTTCACACACTGTTGCCCCTACGTCGGCAAAGCTTTCTCTGATTCCAAGGTCTACGCCCTGCTTCAGCGACTTCCCGTATACCAAAACAGGAACATATTCTCTGGTATGGTCTGTACCCTCCGCAGTCGGATCGTTGCCGTGATCTGCTGTTATCATAAGGATATCATCTTCTGCCAATGCATCTAAAATCTCAGGAAGTCTCTTGTCGAACTCCTCTATACATTTTCCGTAACCTTCAGGGTTTCTTCTGTGACCGTATTTTGAGTCAAAGTCCACCAGGTTTGTGAAAATAAATCCGTCAAAATCCTTTGACATAGCTTCTAGAGTCTTGTCAACGCCATCCATGTTGCTTACTGTATGAACGCTTGTAGTGAGTCCCTTCTGGTTAAAAATATCTCCTATTTTACCTACTCCGTACATTTCAAGACCTGCCTGTGAAACAAAGTCCAATATAGTGTCCTCCGGAGGAGTTACAGCATAATCTCTTCTGTCAGAAGTTCTCTCACGCTGTCCGTTCTTGATTGCATATGGTCTTGCTATTACTCTTCCGCATGCCCACTTTCCAACAAGCATTTTTCTCGCTATGGAGCAGATTTCATAAATTCTCTCAAGAGGAATGACGTCTGTATTGGCTGCAATCTGAAAAACACTGTCAGCCGATGTATACACTATGGGCTTGCCTGTTTCTTCATGCTCGGGTCCCAATTCTTCGATAATCGCTGTTCCTGATGCAGGATAGTTGCCAAGGCATTGGACTCCGATTTCCTTCTCAAAGGCATCCATAAATTCCTTGGGAAAACCATCAGGATATGTTTTAAAAGGCACTTCTGTCTTAAGGCCTGCAATTTCCCAATGACCTGTCGTAGTGTCTTTCCCCCTTGAAAGCTCACTCATCTTGCCATAGCAGCCTATTGGATTCTCAATTGCCAGCTTTCCTCCGGCAACGCCTTTAATATTTCCTATTCCCAGTTTAACTAAATGAGGGATGTTCAAACTTCCACATTCTTCAAGAATATGTCCAAAAGTATCTGCACCCTTATCTCCATATTCTTTTGCGTCAGGAAGTTCCCCTACCCCCAGACTGTCAGTAATCAATAATATTACCTTGCTCATATCTCTACCTCCTTTGGACAGGCTTCCAGATAGTCTAAGGAAACCAATTCATATCTTACACTGTTTAATACACCCTTTATGCCGTTTTTAAAAGCTTCTTTTCCATGGAGATGTCCATATACACAGGTTGAAACACCGTATTCAGACATCAATTGGCTGAAAGCTGACGGCTGCATGTTGCTGTTGGTTGGCGGAAAGTGAAGCACACCGATAATCTTATCTACTCCGGCCTCTTTCGCTTCGTCTAAAGACATCTTAAGGCGCAAGGCTTCTCTGTCATAAATTTTTCTGTCATCTGCCTTGAATCCATCTTCACCGGGACAAATCCAGCCCCTGCTCCCACAAATGGCTATTTTTTCCGTGGTAACGCTTTCTCCGTCTTCTGCTTTCACTTTTCTTTCAAATATATATGCTTTATTCTGCACAAATGTCATCTTTTCATCGCCGTATATTTTATTCAGCTTGCCTGTGGACTGCCACCAAAGATCATGATTGCCCTTAAAAAAAACCTTCCTGCCGGGCAGTTTCTTCAGCCACATAAAATCGGCCTCCGTTTCATCAAGTCTAAGACCCCACGAAATATCTCCGCAAACTATGACCATATCCTCTTCTGAAACCGTTTCAAGCCATCTCTTCTTAAGCTTATCAGCATGTCCGACCCACTGACCGCCAAAGATGTCCATGGGCTTTTCTATATTTTCTCCAAACGACAGGTGCAGATCACCTATTGCAAAAATTCTCATTTTTTTATTATTCCTCTTTGTTTTCGTAATTACCCAAAAGCTCACTTGCTCTTGAATCCGGCAAACCGGTTACATCCTTCAGTTTTCTCATAATGCTTCTGGTTCTGGTTCCGATGAGCTTATCCAGTTCAGCATTGGCCTGGCTTATTCTGTTCTGAGTGGCTTCAAGAACATCGCCGAATTTATTGAATTCAGTCTTTACAGCTCCTAAAACCTCCCACACCTGGCTGGAATGCTTCTGAATGGCAAGAGTTTTAAATCCCATCTGCAGGCTGTTCAACAGAGCTGCCATGGTCGTAGGCCCGGCAATGTTCACCTTGTAATCTCTTTGGAGGGTTTCAAGAAGACCTCTTCTTACAACTTCAGCATATAGGCCCTCAAAAGGCAGGAACATAATGGCAAAATCTGTAGTATAAGGAGGCTCTATATATTTGTCTCTAATATCCTTGGCTTCGGATTTTAATGTTCGCTCCAGAAGTCTCGCTGCTTCATCTATAAACTGAGCATTGCCTGTATCGTAGGCATCCATCAGCTTTGAATAGGCATCAGCGGGGAACTTGGCATCTATAGGAAGCCATACGGTATTATCCCCATCTCCCGGAAGCTTCACTGCAAACTCAACCCTGTCATTGCCTGCATGTTTTGTTCTGACATTTTCTTCATACTGTTCAGGCGAGAGAATCTGTTCTAAAATGGCTCCCAGTTGGACTTCCCCCAGAATACCTCTGGTTTTAACATTGGAAAGTACTTTTTTAAGATCGCCTACGCCCGCTGCAAGTGTCTGCATTTCTCCAAGACCCTTGTAAACTGCCTCTAGTCTCTCGCTTACCAGCTTGAAGGACTGCCCTATTCTCTCTTCTAAGGTGCTCTGCAGCTTTTCATCGACGGTATGTCTCATCTGCTCAAGCTGCTTGTTATTATCCTCGTTGATTTCAGATAGCTTTTTCTCAACGGTATTTCTGATATTTTCAAGCTTCTGCTCGTTTTCAACTGCCATATTGGAAAATCTGTGGTTCAGTTCGAAAAGCCTCTTGTCGAGATTTTCAGCGGAGTCTCTCTGATTTTGCGAGATAATGTCTCCAAAGGTCTTTATTGAATTCTGTATTGTAGCTATGGTGGCCATATCATCCTTCTTCATGGCTTCAATCTGTCTTGAAAGATTTCTGTTGTTCAATAAAAGAAGGAGAGAGCATAGAAGCGAACAAGTCATCAGGGTGACTAACAATATTAAAATAATCTCATCCATTTGCATATCCTTTTTGTCTATTTTTATTATTCTTTCACGTATTTTTGATTGGAATTTTTTTGCCCATATATTTTATCATAATTATCAAATGTATACAATATTTAAGCCCCGGTGAGCCAAAAAAAGCTTGCAAAACCTTGAAAATGTGGTATTCTAGTTGGATAGTATTACAGGGAGGTAAAGAACAATGGATAGACTTTATATGAAGTCAAAAGACAGAGCCCAATATGCGGTTGAAGGTCTTTACAAAGATTTAGAACGAAGAATTGT
The DNA here is from genome assembly GCA_029218545.1 of Bacillota bacterium. Classification (GTDB taxonomy): domain Bacteria; phylum Bacillota; class Clostridia; order Peptostreptococcales; family Anaerovoracaceae; genus Fimisoma. The sequence continues at coordinate 4,885 of JAQXRN010000153.1, forward strand.
ATCAAGCCCAGCTGGTCAATGCCCTGTGGACATGGCTGCTGCTTTCCTAAGAATGTGCCACGCACAGTCTTGTGGTAAATGTGTTCCTTGCAGAGTTGGATTAGGACAGCTTCAGAACATGCTTGAAGACATCCTTTCTATGGATACGAATGTAGATTTATCCATTCTAAACAGATTAGAAAAGACTGCAAAGGCTATTAAGGATTCTGCCGATTGTGCAATCGGTATTGAGGCGGCAAAAATGATTTTAAGAGGCCTTGAAGGCTTCAGAGATGACTATGAATCTCACATCCTCAATCATTTCTGTGCAGACAATATTATCGACAAGAGGCAGTCAGTGCCATGTAGAGGCGGTTGCCCTGCAGGTGTTGATATTCCCGGATATACAGCTCTTGTTCACGCAGGAAGATATGACGATGCAGTTAAGCTTATCAGAAAAGATAACCCGTTTCCAACAGTATGTGCACTGATTTGCGAACATCCATGCGAAGCAAAGTGCAGAAGAAACATTATAGATGCACCGGTAAACATCAGAGCAATCAAGCGTTTTGCAGTTGATAACTGTTCAGATGTTGTAAGCATACCAGAAAAAATGGATGATACAGGCAAGAGAATTGCCGTTATCGGAGGTGGTCCATCAGGACTTTCCGCTGCGTATTTTCTGGCAATAATGGGTCACAAAGTAACTGTTTTTGAAAAGAGATCTCAGCTAGGCGGTATGCTTAGATACGGTATTCCAAGCTACAGACTTCCTAGAGAAAGACTACAGTGGGATATCGATGCTATCGCTGCTACAGGTATCGAATTTAAGACAGATTACGATGTAAAATCCGATGAAGCAGTTAAAGAGATAAAAGAAAACTATGATGCAATGTTTATTTCTATCGGTTCACACAACCATAGAAACTTAGGTATCCCAGGAGAATTTGCCAAGGGCGTAATTCCTGCAGTTGAAATGTTAAGAGGTATCGGCGATGATGCAATGCCTGACTTCAACGGTAAATCTGTTGTGGTTATCGGCGGCGGAAACGTTGCAATGGACGTTGCAAGAACAGCCAAAAGATTAGGTGCAAGCGAATCGATTATCGTTTATAGAAGAAGACGTGACGATATGACTGCGCTTCCTGAAGAAATTGAAGGAGCTATTGCAGAAGGTTGCCAGCTGTTCCAGCTAAAAGCACCTTCAGAAATAATTGTAAACAAAAACGGCAACGTTAAAGGCCTATATGTACAGCCTCAGATTGCCGGAGAAGCAGATAAATCAGGTCGTCCAAGACCCGTTGATGCAGATCAGCCTAGAGAAAAGATCATGTGCGATATCATCATCTCTGCTATTGGACAGGCTACAGACTTAGAGTTCTTCGAAACATACGGCATCCCTGTATTCAAGGGTAATGTTAAGACAGAACGAAGCAGCGTAGTAGACCGCGTCCAGGGTATTTATGCCGGTGGTGACTGCGTAACCGGTCCATCAACTGTAATCAATGCCGTTGCTGCAGGTAAGGTTGCTGCAGCTAACATCGATGCTTACTTAGGATATAATCACGAAATTACTGTAGATATTGATATTCCTAATCCAATTGTTGAAGACAAGAAGGCACGCGGCAGAATTGAGCTTAAGGAAAGATATGCTTCCGAAAGAGGCGGCGACTTCGGCGAAGTTGAACTACCAATGACTCGAGAAGAATCTCTTGCAGAATGCTCTAGATGTCTCCGCTGCGATGAATGTGGATTTGGATCATTCAGAGGAGGTAGAATCGAAAAATGGTAAACTTAAAGATAGATGGACAAAACATTTCCGTTCCGGAGGGAACTACCATATTAGAAGCAGCTACAAAGGTTGGTATCAAGATTCCTCACCTTTGTTATCTTAAAGATATTAATGAAATAGGCGCATGCAGAGTCTGCCTAGTTGAAAAGGTTGGGATGGACAAGCTCGTTACTGCCTGCAATACAGCAGTTGAAGAAGGCATGGAAATCCTCACTAACAGCTCTCGTGTTCGTCAGACAAGAAGAATCAATGTAGAACTGATTCTTTCCGACCACGACTGTAAATGTGTACAGTGCGTAAAGAGCGGAAACTGCACACTGCAAAAAATTGCCAATGACTTAGGTATTATCGACCTGCCATATGAAAACATTGCAGATGTAAACAGATGGGACTTTAACCTTCCACTTATAAGAGAAGCTTCAAAATGTGTAAAATGCATGAGATGTGTTCAGATATGCGAAAAGGTTCAAGGTATGAATGTCTGGGATATCACAGGTTCCGGATACAGAACTTCCATAGGTATTGCAAACAACAAGAAGATTACTGAGGCTGACTGCGCACTTTGCGGCCAGTGCATAACTCACTGTCCTGTTGGTGCTCTTAGAGAAAGAGACGATAGAGATGTTTTAAGAGAAGTTCTGGCTGACCCTGATAAAATCACTATGGTTCAGATTGCACCTGCAATAAGAACTGCATGGGGTGAAGGCATCGGTCTTTCCAAGACAGAATCAACAACAGGAAAACTCGTAAGCGCCTTGAGAAGAATCGGCTTCGACTATATCTTTGATACTACATATTCTGCAGATTTGACCATCATGGAAGAAGGCAGTGAATTTGTAGAAAGATTTACTCATAAGGACCAGTACAGCTGGCCGATGTTCACTTCATGCTGTCCCGGATGGATTAGATTTGTAAAGACTCAATATCCTAAGTATGTAAAAAATCTTTCAACTGCTAAATCACCTCAGCAGATGTTTGGCGCAATGTCCAAGACATATATTGCACAAAAGCTGGGCGTAGACCCTGATAAGATTTTTTCTGTATCCATTATGCCTTGCGTTGCTAAAAAGTACGAAAAAGGTGTTATTGCTGTAGACGATACAGGTCACGGTAAGGATGTTGACTTGGTTCTTACTACAAGAGAGCTTGTAAGAATGATTAGAGCAGATAATATTCAGCCTTCCGACTTAAAGGAAGAAGAATTTGACCCAATCTTTGGTGAAGGTTCAGGTGCCGGTGTAATCTTCGGTGCAACCGGCGGCGTAATGGAGGCTGCTCTAAGAAGTGCCTACTATCTTGTAACAGGAGAAAACCCTGAGCCGGACAGCTTCAAGAGCATTCGTGGTATGGACGGATGGAAAGAAGCAACCTTCGAAATCAAGGGTCTCAAGGTTCGCGTTGCAATCGCCAGCGGTCTTGGTAATACAAGAAAGCTTATGGAAGCAATCGATAAGGGCGAGGTTAAATACGATTTCGTTGAAATAATGGCATGTCCAGGCGGATGCGTAGGCGGAGGAGGTCAGCCAACACAGGACGGATGTGAATTTGCCGAAGAAAGAGGTCAGATACTATATGGACTTGATAAATTCGCTGACCGTAGATTCTCCCATGAGAACAAGGCAGTCCAGTTAACATATGAAGAGTATCTGGGCAATCCAAACTCCCACAGAGCACATGAGCTGTTACATACAGACCTTGAGCATTGGGAATTGGATATGATTAAATAATTAATATATTTGCATGAAATAAGCCGGGGCGTCTTTGCTCCGGCTTGTTGTTTGTTAGATAAATATTTATTTGCAATAGGCCTCTATTGCGTCACTCATAAACTGTGCTGTTCCTTCACCGTGACGATCTATATTCTTACAAAAGCGCTCATCTGCAATATACATCTGGCCAAGTCCTGCAAGAATTTCTTTGGTGCAGATGTAGTAGTTATCGGTGATGAAATCCTGCCATTTTTTCGCAAGAGCAAGCGCTTCATCACTATCTGGGGCAAAGCCACTTATATTGCATTCTGCAAATTCTGCAATTAGCTGATCCATCCCGTCATTTACCTCGTTCCACTTATCCGCTGAGTAGCCTGCAGTCTTCTCAACGCTCTCCTTATATGCTGATGTATTTCCCCATTTCTCTTTAGCTTCTTTGGCATATTCATCGCGCTTCTTGTCAAATTCACTGTTGTCAAAAGCCTTCATATCCACAATCTCTCCTTTCATTGCGCCCTCAAGAGCCAGAATCAGTCGTTCCAGCCTATCTTTTTTTAGACTTAGGAGATGCTTCTGCTCCTTTAGCGCTCTTTGCTTGTCATAGTCGGGAGATGACAAAATCATCCGGATTTCTTTCAGAGGAAAGTCTAGCTCACGGTAAAACAAAATCTCCTGCATTCTAAGAAGTGCATTCTCATCATAAAAGCGGTATCCATTCTGCCTATCCACAGAGGATGGCTTCAGCAGTCCGATTTCATCGTAATAGTGCAGCGTGCGCACGCTAACTCCTGTGAGTTTTGCAAATTCTCTTGTGTGTAGCTTCATTAAATCGCCTCCCTTGTTTACGAGTTTATACTATGACGTAACGTGAGAGTCAATGATTTTTTTGATTTTTTCTTGTCCGTTGAGAATAAAAGAACTAATAAAATTCCTGTCAACCTCTATAGGAATCTCATTCAATCATTCATCAATCATCTTAGCAGTGATTTCCGGAAGATTCATATTACGGTACATTTCATGTGCCTCAGTGCAACTCATGACGAATTCGCTAAAGAATCGAATCAAACCGTCATTTTCACGGCTTACATCACGAGGATAACCTCTGGCTATTAGCGCTATATTGTTATCATAGTTTGGCGCAAGGGATAGAATTTTGCCTGTTTCTATTTCTCGCAATAAACCAAAGTTTTCGGTATGGCGGTCCATGTTATAGCAAAGTGAATCCATCCAGATTAATTCCAAATATTGACGCGCAAGTTCAGGCGATACTGAAATTAGAGTTCTAAAACAGTTTGTATAGTCTTCATCATCATCCACAAGGGATTTCATGGATTCAAAATTCACCTTTGCTCCCTCTGTAAAATCCTCAGAGCGAATATACTGTCCGTCTATTTCATAATGAGCCATATTGAATCCCAGCTTTTCTCCAAGTCTGCAAATAAACAGTTCCGAGAACAATTCATCACTATTACCGCTTTTATACATCCACCATTTCCCGTCTATAAGCTTCCAGCACTTTTCAAAGCTCCCTGTGTTGGTAAGCTCCGGCGTCCTTGACGGCTTGCATGAAAAACTGTCGGGGTCACCACGAAGAGCAAGCTGGTCAAAATAGTTTTCCTTGAAACGAATGTCCTCATACACATCATTAGATCCTTCAGGTTTAAACCAATATCTATCGGTAATCGTAGCCGCATTAACAGCAAGTGCAGTGTTTACATCATCGGTGGTGCGAAGTCGAAGTGCTCTTTTTAACAACCGTGAATTGGTTCTGTGAGGATCGATGGCGCGAGCTGCAATCCATCCCTCTACATTTTTCGTCCGCTTTAAATACAGCGGAAGCAAATCATCATTGAATTCTGTAATCATTCCATTTACTATTGTAGCAACAATTCTATCTTCCAGCATAAGAGTTCCAGTGATATTCTGCATATTTCGCACCTCCTTTCAAATGTATATTATTCCTCTATGTTATAAAATTCATCTAGCACATAGGTCTTTACCGGCGTAATGTACAGTTCATATCGTATAACCAGTCTCACCAATTCATTGCCGTCAATTAAAGTAATCGGTGATCCTTCTCTTGCAGCAACTCTTGCAGCATTTGTAAATCTACCATTTGTGATAA
>JAQXRN010000154.1 GCA_029218545.1 Bacillota bacterium
GGGAATGGGACTGTCCTGTTTGCGGAAGTCATCATAACCGAGATGAAAATGCAGCTGTCAACATCTTAAATAAGGCGCTACAAACAATCTGAGTTAATTCAAACTACCGTGGGGCACACGGAAAGTTAAGCTTGTGGAGACCGTGTAAGCCGTCAGCTATTTCAATAGCCGGCGCTGTGGTCAGTGAAGCAAGAATCCCCTCGCTTTAGCTATGGGGAGTGTCAAAATTTATAATTGTCGCAGGAGAGCTTTAGTTGATGTTGATGTTGATGTTGACATTGACGTTGCTTTTCCTTTCATTTATAATACACGGGTATGAAAGAGAAAGGGTTCACAACAAGATCTGCAAAAGATGTAGTGTTCAGAATTAACAGAGTAAAAAATATTGGGTTCCGAAGAGATTTCAGAACAATCAGTAGATGCCAAGGGCATTGTAATGAGTCCGGCCTTCAGCAATCTTGGCATCATAGTATGCCTTGAATGTAGCGTTGTTTAATTCTAAGCAACAAGGTATCGAACAAGGTTGTCGACGTAGTGTGCCGTGGATTCAAGACCAATGATGAGGCTGCTTTTATCGAATGAATCGAGTTTAGAGAGCAGCAAATGGAAGCCATCACTGTCGTTATAGAACTTAAACGGCTCAATGAATATTTCGCCATCAGAAGATATGGCTGAGGCAAAATGATTGAGTTTGGCAATATCAATGTAAACCACGACATTAAATTAAAAAGAAAGGAAACATGGTGTTTTTGCTTTCATAGACATCATACAAGAAAATTAATGAGTGTGAAAGGTATCAAGCGCATTTGCATTACACTTATGGCGGCAATGATTGCTACATCAATTCTTCCAACAGCTGTATTTGCTGCTGAGGAGACTACTATAGAAGCCGCTACAGAAACTACTGTAACTGATGAGAGTAAGAAAGATGAAAGTAATGTGGATGTTTCAGAAGGAACACCAGAAGAGCCAGAGCCACCGGCAACTACAGAGGGCTGGCTTCAGAATGAAGATGGTTCTATCTCTTATATTCTAAATGGAAACAAACTGACAGGATTCCAGAAAATTGAGGATAACTACTATTTCTTCAATGCAGAGGGAGTCATGCAGAAAGGACTTCAGCCTGTTGAAGGAAAGAAGAGATACTTTAGCGAGAAAGACGGAAAAATGGTTAAGTCAAAGCTCGTTACAATAGAAAAGTATCAGTATTACTTCGATGCAGAAGGTGTGATGGTTAAGGGCACTACTGCTAAAATTGGATCTGCATATTATCTGTTTTCAACAACAGGAAAGAGATATACAACAACAGGTCTAAAGACTGTAGGCAATGATAAGTATTATGTAATCAGCAAGACTGGTAAGGTTTCAACTAAGGGCTGGCAGGCAGTCGTTGTGAAATCCGGAAAGAAGCAGTACAAAAGAGCATATTACTGTACTCCAAAAAGTGGAGTAATCGCTAAGAAAGGCGCTAAGATTGGCTATGTTAAAATTCCGAGCAAGGGATATCTTGGCGAGGCGTACTACTATGGAGTAAAAACTCTTGATAAGAACGGCTGGTCTCTTAAGTCAGCCTTCAATTATTCAAAGAAGCTTAAGTATTATGGCAGATCATACAGAACAAAGTATGTTGAAACATATGCACTTAGAGGATTCAAGACAAAGAAGGGCAACTGCTATGTAATGGCTGCTACTTTCAATGTACAGGCAAAGCTGCTTGGATACGATATTAAGCAGGTTTATGGCAAGGTAGATCTCCCTCATTCATGGACAGAAGTTAAGCATAACGGTAAGACTTATGTCTACGATCCTAACTTCACTAACGAAACTGGAAGAAACGGATATAAGATTTACTATGGTAAGAAGGGAACTTGGAGATATCATAAGTTAGGAAATGTAAAATATTCATACTAATATTCTAAATTGCAAAGAATCCCACGGCTCAATGCCGTGGGATTCTATCAAAGAAGAGAAGAAAGGAAAGAAAATCGTGAAGAATAAAAAATTAGCAACACCTATTTTGCTTATTATAATATTTGTACTCTTTAACGGTTTTGTAGTTTTCGCAGGCCAGCAACAGCAAGAAAAACTGAATGCAATGAGAAAGACGGGTGTTACAACACTTAATAAGATTGTCGATGTTAAGGACTACAGAAAGAAAGAAGCAAAGAAGTTTTTAAGTAGGAGACATTCAGGTTTAATTTTCAGCAAGTGCAACAGTGATGCGGTGTTATAGTTTCAACAGAAATTTCACCTTTCTGTTGACTGAAGCTGCTGTTGGTGCTATACTGTACCCATACAATGTAAGATTTAATAAGGCGGTGACTTTATGAATGCTGTGATTTTCGGCGCCGGAAATATAGGACGGGGATTTATCGGTGCGCTTTTCTCCGGGGCCGGTCTTAATGTTACATTTATAGACGTGGCAAAGCCCATTGTGGAGAGAATGAACGCCGACGGCTGCTATCCTCTGCATATTGTGGGCGGCGGGGAAGAAAAGATAATTACCGTTAAAAACGTG
>JAQXRN010000155.1 GCA_029218545.1 Bacillota bacterium
CTCACAAAAAATGTAAGAAGAGTGTGCAACACGGAATCAGAGATTCCTTTGCACACATGTCGCCCATTAAGGTCGACCTTCGCAAGGTACTTTTCTTGATATTCCGGAAATATCGAAAAATCGATATTTCCTACATAATAAAAAGAAAAAGCGGCAGGCTGCCGCTTTTAGATTATGTTGCTTCTGGATTAATCCATCATCTTGTTGCTGTAAGAGAAGTCCTTTAAGAATTCGTGGATTTCTGCAAATTTTTTCTTGATATACTTCTCAACTTCATCTTCTGAGTATTCGTAGTCTTTACGTTCAAGGTATCCTATCATTGCACTCTTGATTACAATGAAATCAGTGCTGTAATCCGCAAATGTTAATGCAGGATTGTTCATTGCATCCATAAAAGCTTTTCTTAATACATTTTCCATATTACCTACCTCCGTTCAAATGAAAAATATTACAACATACAATTATAGCACTTTAGAAAAAAATGTAAACACCTTTAACACCTTTATTATAATGCATAATTTTGTAAAGGCATCTTGAAACAGCAAAAAAAGTAAAAACCCTGGGAGACACATCCAGGGTTTTTTCGCTCAATGCTCATGTGTATTTAACTTATACACTGGTGGGGACGGGTGAGACTTATTTTGCAGCCTTTGCTGCGTTGAATCTTTTTGTTAATCTTGAAACTTTTCTTGAAGCAGCGTGCTTGGAGATAGTTCCCTTAGCAGCAGCCTGCATAAGCTTCTTTTCTGCAAGAACTAACTTTTCCTTTGCTACTTCTAAGTTTCCTTCAGCCATAGCAGCTTCAAAGTTCTTTAAAACAGCTTTAAGATGATTCTTAATTCTTCTGTTTCTTGCAGTCTTCTTGTCGATAACTCTGATTCTTTTCTTTGCGGATTTGATATTTGCCATAATTTAATTACCCCACTTTTCTTTAATTTAGCTATAAATTCGCACAAGTATTATATACGAACATGCCTCTGTTTGCAAGTGTTAATCGTAAAGAAAAAGGGCTAATCGTAAAGAAAGCTTATATATTCGTACAAATCCTTAAAATCGATGCTGCATTTATTGTCAAGGACAGCAATTGGTACGGTGTCTTCAAAGGTATGGACTTCAGCAAACCGGTTTTCATCGAAGTTGTAAACCAGGAGCTGTTTTTTGTCGGGATCTATCATCCAGTATTCCTTGACTCCTGCAGCCATATATTTGTTAAGCTTGATAACCATATCCTTGCTTTTGGTGGAAGGAGACAGAATCTCCAGTACAAAGTCAGGTGCTCCGTACACACATCGCTTTATAACCTTGCTTTTATCACAGGCAATAAGGACATCCGGCTGAACGCTGGTCTTATTGTCCTTGTTAAGCTCTACACTTAAAGGTGAAATCATAGCAGTGCAGTTTCCCTTGTTAGATTTAATGTGATTAAAAAGCTGTGCATGGATATAGCCGGCAATCATCTGGTGGGCTACAGTTGGAGCAGACATATAGTAAATGACGCCGTCTATAAGCTCAACTCTCACATCATCAGGAAGATTATCGCAGTCTTCAATGGTATATTCTCCCTGACTCTTTGTCAGATAAGGCAAAGCCGTTTCATGGATTGTAGAAGAAGAGGTTTCATCATATTTGATGAAAATCTGTTCCAACGCCTGAAGGGTTGCGTATCTGGGAGCAGTCGTCTCACCGCTGAAAATCTTCTGAACTGTTCCTATTGGAACCCCTGAAAGTTCAGCTACCATAGCGTTTGAATATCCCAATTCCTTTTTAGCTTTTTTCATTTCATCGATTGTCAATTTAAACACCTGCCTTTTCTAAACCAATTGTATCATGGATAAAATAAAAATACAACCGTTTTACAACCGAAAAAATACCGAATATTTTCTTTCCCTTTTGCAAATAATGCTAATAATTAGCAAAATAAGGACAAATGAAGGGAACGAATATGTCAAATATAAATTACAGAACTGACCTTGCCATTGAAAACCATGAGCTCCTTGAGGAAGCAAGGGCAAGAGCCACAGGATATATAAAAAAGCAGAAGCAGATTGACGAAGATATTTCAGTGACGGAGATTGAGATAATCTCTGAAGCGGGTGAGAAGTCTTTTGGAAAGAAAAAAGGAAGATACATCACTTTGGAGATGGAGGGAGTGCTGGACCAGAAGGACGGAATTAAAGAGCGTGCAGC
>JAQXRN010000156.1 GCA_029218545.1 Bacillota bacterium
CGCGACGGGAGCCTCCTGGCTTTGCTACTATCGAGCACTCCAGACAGGCCCGGCGAGTATTGTCGTGCCTATCGACAAGCTGAGTATCCTGATCACCATTGCATTCTCCTATGTCGTATTCCACGAAAAGCTGACTGCAAAGGCAGCAGGCGGCCTGCTTATGATAGTGGCCGGAACACTTGTCCTTTTACTATAGACTTCATAGAGGTAGCAAATGAATAATAAAAAGCTTATTGTCTTTTTTATCATACTGTTTAGCGCATCATATATTTTGACAGTAGGCGCGGTTGGTTTCAAACTACTAACATCTATGCAAACATATAGTAATGAAGTTGGCGCGAAATTTAGATGGCAGTTACAGCTTCAGTGACTCCTATATAGAGGATGTGAAACAAATTGAAGGCATGAATGTATTTAGTGATGAGGAGATTTATGAGATACTTAATGATACAGGGTCGTATCTAATATGTCGTTCCGGTGATTCTGCCAAAAAGTTTATTAAGGGAACCATGAAGTTTTATGAGCCGGGTGGTTTGAATGCTGACAACTCAAAACCAGTAGAGCGGGCAACTGCAACTCCCACAACACCCGCAGAACCTGCAACACCGATGGAGCCAATGACGTGGTGAGTGAATGGGAAAAAGTGGCGAGGGAGTCGGAACTGCTGACGAAGAGATGAGGAGAATCTTGGAGGAAAATAGTAAAAAGACACTTGAGGAGTTGACTGGTGGAGCAGAGATAGGACCACATGACTGGTCTGACAACTGACCCAAGATAACTGAATAAATTTATACTCAGTAGAATGTATGCAACAGGAAGAATCGCTTCCGGTATTGACACTGAACTAGTGCAAAGGTAAAATATTTGGTAAAGAAATAATAACCAACTAGGAGGGGAGATACAATGAGAAAAAGATGTTTATTACTTATGATGGTTTTCATTTTTATGTTTGGAAGTTGCTTAACTGTTCATGCAGAAGCAGTGGATGTGATCCCGTTTGATGCACAGTACTATGCAGAGAATAATCCGGACGTAGTTGCTGCGTTAGGCAATGATCCGAATGTATTGTACCAGCATTATATGAATAATGGGAAAGCGGAAGGCAGGAAGCCATGTGCAAATGCAGATGTAGAGGCAATTGCTATGTTAAGCCCCAAACTGAGCCTGGAACAGGTGAAGTCCTATACCGCTGATCAAGTAAAGCAGATGGACGATAGGGATTATTATTATTATCTTGATAGTGCTTATACTTATGGAGTGATGGGCGAGGCATATATAAACAATTATCCCGGTTACGTTAACAGTAGAGGATATTCGGGAGATTTATATGTTGGACATATCAAGAATTTTAGCCAGCTTTATGAATTTGCACCTATCATATTAGATGATTTGTGTTATGGTAGTCGTATGCAGCATTATGATTTGAGTACATTTGATACCTTTGCCAGAGACTATCGCAACAATATTGCATATGAAGCATTTGATTGGATGTTATTAAGAGAAGGAATTCTTCAAAATGGAAAATATTTTGGAGAGAAGTATCCGAGAGTTGAGTATATGAAGACTGAGCCAAATAGAATCGGTGCCTACTATGCAAGCTGGGTTTCTGATGAATTTGATCAAAAGGAAATATTTTCACTTGTTGATAGCTGTAAACCACTATTAGAGAAGTATTATGGGGTTACAATTTCTAGTAGAGATGGTAATACCTATAGGGGTGGTGGAATTGTTGCGTCAGACGATGATGAAGGGCGTTATTATACGGGTTGTTATGTGAAGGTAGAATATGCACGAATTGCACCCAAACGAAACGCCATCGTGATTGCACCTCCAGCGAACTAAATCTTCTGCAGCAATTATATGCAGTAGGAAATTGCTCGAATCGTAATGTGAATAAATCAAGAATTTGCGAAGCAAATTCTTGGAAGCGGCGGTGAAATAACCATTTCGCCTGACGTGGTATCTATTTGACGAAAAACCACTCACAGATACCCAATTTCGACTAGACCTTCTCTGAAAAGTATCTGTGAGCGATTTTTCTCTGTGCAGATACTTTTTCCCAAAAGAAATCGGTGATTTGTGTTCAAAAATCATCAAAAAATAGATTTTTCGGTATCTGTAGAGAAAAAATCTTCCCACAGATACCTGACATATTCAAACCTGCCGATGCAAAGTATCTCAGAGACGAAAATGTTTCCAGAGATACTTTCTTTGTATCCTAGCCCCATTAAAAAGGCGCTTCGGATACAAAACCAGACTGCCCCACCTCTCTGATTGTATCCTGGTGGCCTATATGCCTACGCCTGGATACAAAATCATCTGTTCTATGTCAGTGTTCTTCCTTCTACAGGCTGTCACGCGCTGTTTTTCAATCGATTTTGTACCATATTGCCTCAAAACAGGGTAATAGGATACAAATCTCTTATCTTCCGGTGATGGCATTGTATCCTTTATGTCCCCCGAACCCCCATCTGGATACAATCCAATAATTTTATACCTATTTTATAGCTTTTCGTTGCCATCTTACATTGTACTACAAAAGGGTCTTCCCCAAATCGGTCAACGGTAGTATGCTGATATTAACCGAAGTGGTTAACGGAGGTACATAATGAACGAAAAATTCTATTGCTTACCCCAGGAGAAACAACTGCTTATTATCAATGCCGCATACAAGGTATTTGCCAGGAATTCGTATAAGAAGGCAGGTACATCGGAAATAGCCGAAGAAGGTGGCATCTCTAAGGCACTTCTCTTCCACTATTTTCATAACAAGCTGGCACTATACCTGTTCCTGTGGGATAAAGCGCAGGATTTGACGAAGGAAGCAAAAGAGCAGTACAAGGTCTATGAGACCAATGACTTCTTTGAGATGCTTCGACGTGGCCTGTCAGCCAAATGCATGCTGATGCGAAAGTATCCCTATATGTCATTATTTACCATGAATGCCTACTATGAGAACGAACCGGAAATCCACGAAGCGATTGGAAAAAAAGTAAAAAGCGGAGCAGATGACGCATATCAGACGATAGCAGAAACGATTAACCGGGACAGC
>JAQXRN010000157.1 GCA_029218545.1 Bacillota bacterium
CATCATTTCAGCTAAATGGCTGTCATACAGAATTTTTTCCCTTTCAATAGAGTCTTCGATTAAAAACTTTAATTCTACTTCCATTTTTTAGCTCCAATGCATAGTTTTGTCATTCTCTTGTTTTAGCATATTTCTTATGAATAGTCAATTTTCTATTAACATTTTACCCACATTTATTGCTCCTAAAGCAAATATTTTCTTCGAAAAAGCGGTATGCCTTATTTCGATGAGCTCGTCTTCCAGTGCAAAATATACCGTGTGCTGACCCGGCATGTTTCCAATTCTCATGCTTGAAGCTGCCTTTTCATCCAGTTCCAGACTTTTGCAAAGGGTTTTCGCCGTACCGCTTGGTGAATCTTTTTTTAAGGAGTGATGTATCTCAAGCACAGAAATATCGCTGCCCTTGAGCAACTCCTTTACCCTTGGCACCAACTCATTCATAGCCTCAATACCCCTTGAAAAATTTGTTTTTCTTACTACAGGACAAATCTTTTCCAATAGTTTTATCAATGTCTCTTCTTCTTTTCCCTGACCTGTTGTGCCTATTACAACGGGAATTCCTCCTCCGTGCCTATGACAATATTCATATATATCCTTCATTGCCTTAGGGTGACTGAAGTCAATGATTAAGTCTGCCTTTTCCTGCGGCCATACAGCATCAAGGGGTTCCACCATCTCAATTTTATCGAAAAATTCATCTTTTTTTGCGCATGCTCTTACAGTCTGCCCCATCTGACCTTTTCCGACGATTATCAAAAACATAAAAAAGTCTCCTTTCACATAAAGCATAAGAATTATATGAGAGAAGACTTGATTTTATATCTGATTATTAATATTTTTGGTTTTACTTTTTCTTGGCAAGTTCCATTATTTCAGGATATTTGCCTATAATATAATCGTATCCCTTAGGACTGTGAGGAATCTTGCAATTAGTGCAATCCTTTATTCCGTCAGCAGTATACTGGTAATTCCCCCCACACTTTTCTCCGAGAGCATAAAGTGGGCAATAGCAGAACAGGCAGTTAAAGTCGCTATCATCCTTCACATCGTGACAAGGGAAAAACTCGCACTTTCTGTGCTGATTAAACTTGTAGTTTTCTGTTTTCAAATCCATATTATTTCCTCCCGCTATTTATATTTGTCGTGTAAAATTCTCGCAACATGTACACCGCAGGCTGAAGCCTGAGATAAGGAATGAGTAACACCTGAACCGTCGCCTAAGGCATAAAGACCCTTGACTTCAGTCTCAAGATTTTCATCAACTTCCACCTTCATGTTATAGAATTTAACCTCTACTCCATATAAAAGTGTATCCTCGTTAGCTGTACCCGGCGCAATCTTATCTAAAGCATAAATCATTTCGATAATGTCGTCAAGCTGACGCTTTGGAATTACAAGGCTCAAATCTCCGGGTGTAGCCTTTAGAGTCGGTCTTGTGAAGCTCTTTTCCATTCTTCTTTCGCTGGAACGTCTGCCCTTTACAAGATCTCCAAATCTCTGAAGAATAACTCCGCCTCCTAACATATTTGAAAGCTTTGCTATAGATTCACCATATTCGTTGCTGTCCTCGAAAGGTTCAGTAAAAGTATTTGAAACGAGCAGCGCGAAGTTGGTGTTCTCTGTTCTCAGAGTTGGGTCTGCGTAACTGTGTCCGTTTACAGTTACAATTCCGTTTGTGTTTTCTGCTACCACTTCGCCATATGGGTTCATGCAGAAGGTTCTGACAAGATCGTTATATTTATCGGTTCTGTAAACGAATTTACTTTCGTAAACTTCGTCGGTTACATGTTTAAAAACTTCTGCAGGAAGCTCAACCCTTACACCGATGTCAACTCTGTTTTTTGTCTGCTTGATATTAAACCCGTCACATACTGAACTAATCCACTTTGATCCGGATCTTCCTGTTGCAAGCACAAGATCGTTACAGAAAAATTCTTCCCCTTTGTCTGTGATAACCTTAAATCCATCTTGAGTCTTTTCAACCTTATCAAGTGTTGTGTAGAATAAAGTATCAATCTTATTCTTGATAAAGTCAAAAATTCTTCCTAAAATTTCAACATTTCTGTCGGTTCCAAGATGTCTGACCTTAGCTTCCATAAGATGAAGGTCATATTTTAGAGCTTCTGTTTTCAGTTTCTGATCTGTAGTATATAGCTTTGCATCTGCACCACCCATGCTGCAAAGAGCATCATCAACGTATTCCATCAGTTCCATGGCCTTTGGAACACCTACATATTTATGAAGATCTCCGCCAAATTGAGTTGTGATATTATACTTGCCGTCGGAAAGTGTTCCTGCTCCGCCATAACCGTTCATAATGTGGCATGGCTTACATTTGACGCATGTCGGTGTAAGACCCTTACTGATAGGACATTTTCTCTTTTCAAGAGGTGCACCCTTGTCAACCATTAAAATCTTGGCATTGGTGTTAAGCTTTGTAAATTCATAGGACATAAATACACCTGCTGCACCTGCACCTGCAATGATAATATCATATTTTTTCATAACTATCCCCCGTAATACTTTTTTACATAATGAAACCCCGTGTGTAAAACGCGGGGCTT
>JAQXRN010000158.1 GCA_029218545.1 Bacillota bacterium
TCGTTTTACCATTGTAGATGTACCGGCATATGCACTCCCATAAAAAAATATACACTATCAAACTTCATATCCTTTTCCTTACATACAAACAACTGCCTCATACTGTTTTCTAAAATAATTTCTCCCAGGCAGGGAGTTCTGTGATATTATGCATTTTTTATCCTTCTTTTACTAATTTGTTTTTCAATCTCTGGATTTCACTATCTGTAACACCTATATCCGACAAATATTGTTCTACCGAATTATGCTTTTTTCTTAACAGTTCAAGGAAGCTTCGCATCGACTTTTCATTTGCAAGAACAATTTCTCTATCAATCTCAGGATGTTCCTTTATGTATGCCTCGAGTCTTTTCTTATTGAATTCTCTGCTGATTACATAATCATATACAATATCTGCGTCAGACACTCCTGCCAAGACCAAAAGTATTGCACTAACCACACCGGTTCGATCTTTACCTGCGGTACAATGGAACAAAACTCCGCTCTTTGCATCAGCAATCGTTTTAAACACATCTGGCATGCAATTTGCGTGTGCAATCTCCAAATAAGATAGTGGAACATCTTCAAGACTGTTTGGAGGTAACATTCCCTCTACAATAGGATAATGAAAAAACATAAAATCACTATCTGTTGCAAATGCAGATGGCTTTACCTCAGCCTCCTGTTCACTTCTTAAATCTATGATAGTAGTTATACCTCTGTCGAGTAAATGTTGTTTATCTATTGTGCTTAAGGTTTCACATCTATCACTTCTATAAATCCTATTACTAATTGTATAATGCTTGGTTCCCTGAATCCTGTACATACCAAGTTCCCTGGTATTCATAGTACTTTCAAGTATAGATTTTGGCATATTATTCCAAGCTGATAAGTAACCATCTGTGCCCTCTTTTTGACTCTCTAAGTTATCCAGCTCCCGCATACAATATTCCACAGCCTCTGCTATATACTCGTCTGTCATTTCTTTCGTGAAGAAGAATATATCATCGTCTTCTATCGGAATAAAATACGAATTCATATTTTGAACTAAACCCTCAAGGTCAAATGAACATATTTGATTTATCGGTTCTTCTTCAAAATTAGCTGGAATTGTGACCTCATTTTTAAGACCATATTTCTTAACAACATAATAATTACCTATCGCATAATCTCTGTGAAGTTTCTCCACATTACCCGGTATTAGTGGATTCCAATGATATTTATCAAATACAAAATGCCTGTAAATGATATCCTGAATCAAATGAAGATAATATCCTAAATATAAATCATCCTGCTTCATTAATTCGCCATAAATGCTCCTATAGCCGTCAAGATCATAAGTTTTCTTATGACCTCCTGCAACCGATATCTTCATATGGCTATTTCCGTTAACCCCAGTATCCACAAGGATGGAACCTAACTTAAGTCTATCTGGATTATTAAATTGTCGTCTCTTGATCAATTCACATGTAATTGCGTAGTGAATAATACTTGATGCCATAATGCTCTCCCAAAATCTCTCCCTGTATTTTTAAATCATTTTGAATGCCTTCAACGCACCTACAATAGCAACTTCCTTTTCTTTCGGGCACTGTGGCTGTCTAGCCCCATCCGACTTTGGCAGATTAAAATTCTCTGCCAATTCCAACCCGCACTTTCTCTTCACTTGCGCTATATTAAGACTACTTACCTTCATCCCATCATAATGCTCTGCAACATACTTCTTTATCTTCTCATAGGTTGCCTTTGTATCAGCAGAAGTCCCCTCTAATTCAGCTACATCTACATCCACATCAATATAATCATCTGGCTTCTGGCGGAGTTGGGAAATAAGAACAACCGTCTCATTTTGCGTATTATTGTCCAAACTTAGTGTAAACTCTTTTTCTATAATCGGCAACTTAAATTCAATGGATTTTAGCCACTGACCATTTTCTTTCCGTTCTTCATAAATCTGTACGTTATCCACTAACTGTGACAGGAACTCTCGTTTCTCTGCCTCGCACATTTTATCATACAGTTTATCAAAGAAAATAAGTGCCTTGTAGATATTATCTCCGGTAATCTTATCTGCCAGCAGAGAACGTCTCTTGGCTTTTGCAGATACAAGCAGTTCCTCTGCTTCCTCTATTTTATCATAGGTTT
>JAQXRN010000159.1 GCA_029218545.1 Bacillota bacterium
ATAAACACTTGGGACAGAGACTTCTGGAAATCTGTTGTAATAATAGATATAACGAGCTATTGATGAAATATCCCGATTTTTTAGAACGCGACGCAGAAGAAATAGAGCTTGAATTGTCTAAGCCTAAGGGGGATAAACGTACACATGAAAAATAAAACTGCAAGAATCGAAAAATTTATCATCTTATTTTTAAGATGATAAATTTTTCGATTTTACAGGGGATTGGGGGTGTAGCCCCCAATGATTCCTTGCGCAGGTCGAAGTGTAGAGCCCTTCATATATATCTGCAGGATTAGCATATAAAATTAAAATCTTTCGCCGGAATCGTTTAATACAAAACTAGCTTCAAAGGTGCAGTCTAGTACTCTTGCAATTTCAACAAGCTCTTTCTCAGAAAAATTGTCTCTTTTGAATTTATTATATAGATTACTTGCGCTCCAATTCAGCTGTTCTGCTAACCATGATTTGCTTTTATTTTTTTTTGCTAATACTAATCTGATTTTTTCTGACATCATAGGTGTAGTCTCCTTTTAATGAATTAAATAATGGATATATAACTGTTTAATACTGGTATAAAACTATTTAAATACTTTTATTTTTCTTGTTTGCTTTGCTTTCTTGTTTTCTTTTATACATTTCAAGTATTGCAGGATCTACAGTGATTTCTGAAAGATCTATACTGTATTCTTTACAATATGATTTGATAGCTTCATCGATTAGCAAAGAAAAATTTCCCCTTGCCCTATCAGCTGCTATAATGCGTAGTTTTTCGTATGTTTCTGGATTCATGGTTAATGTGAATTGCTCGTTTTTTAAGCCGTCCTTTTTTGGACGTCCTCCGCGATTTTTAGATGTTTCTACATCTTTCCTGTCTGGTTCGATTTTGACTTTTGCAGGTGGAGTTATTTTTTCTAAAGAGCTTTTTTCAGTTTTGTTTTCTTCGGGTGCAGGATTTGAAAAAAATCCTGCAGCAAAGTCTACGTTTTTAGGTAATTTTTTTCCCGCCATTAAATCTCCTTTCTTAGTGGTTAAATAATGTTATAAAACCATTAGTTTACTATTGATTTATTTAGTTCTTCTGCAAATCCCAAATAATCTGTTACTGCAGAACAGGATGCATCCCAGTCTAAGAGGGGTTCCTGTTGGCTTTGTGCCTCCCTTATTTTCACCGTCTCTCTTATTTTGTGTTGGAAGACTTTCGTATGTAGATTTGCAGCCATTTTCTCTAGTCCGTTTAATACAGCGTGGTTTAGGTTTGTTCTGGCATTATATTTGATAAGAAGAATACCTGCTATTTCGAGCATCTTGTTGGAATGACGGCGAACGCTTTCAATAGTGTTAGTCAGCTGATCGAGTCCTATCATAGCAAGATAGCTACATTCGGTTGGAATAATAATCTTTGTGCTTGTTGTAAGACTCATTATGTTGAGCAATCCGAGGGATGGTGGTGTGTCTATCAGAATCACATCGTAATTTGCATCTTTTATACTTTCTTTAAGTAAGTATTCTCTCCCGCGCATATTGAACTCAGTGTCTGCGTAAGCAAGTAGGAAAGAGCCAGGAATTATATCGTAATAGGTTGATTTCACAATACATTCAGAAAGATTATTTTCTTTTTTTAGAAGCGTATAAAGGTTGTGTTCCTGACATTCCATAGGATCAATGCCTGAAACAGTTGTTAAATTGCATTGTGGATCTGTGTCGATGCACAATACTTTTTTCTTATATTTCTTGCCTAGGATTTCTCCGAGCATTTGGACTGTGGTGGTTTTTCCGCAGCCCCCTTTTGTAATGTTTACAGAAATAATTTCCACTTTTTTTACCTCCATGAAAAAAAGGTAAAATACCATTATAAAAACATTAGAATAATATTTATATACTTGTATTTAAATGGTAAAATACCTTTTTAATAATTGTATTATATCATTCAAAATAGCGAATTTCAAGCGCTAAAATGATAAATTATAACTTTTGAGTGATATTTCCTCTTGATTTTGAAATGATACTAAGATAAAATATAGAAGTAAGCTGTTAGAGAAATAAAAAAGCAGCCGTTGGCGCGACTGCTTTCTCATTACAAATTAATTCAGCTTTCATAGGAATTGGCGTTCCTGTGAATTGTACGATTCAACCACGAATCACATCATAAAGGCAGATGCTGAATCACTTTCTACCATTAATTAAATTATAAGAGTTTGAGCTATATCTGTCAACTACTAGATGTAGGCTCCACAAGGGTTTGCGGCTCGATATAGAGCATTTTGCCCTAGGGGAATTATTGGTGTTATATGTGATTCGTGGCGAATTACATATTTTTTTACGCCAAGCCAGCTCCGTAGGCAAATCGGAGAGGGCGGTTCTATGGGGCATACTACTCTGTAGGACATGCTATCTGCAAAGACGAAGCAGTATAATCAATGGTAGTGTAGTACAGCTCATTCATTAGAATGTACTCGGCTTGATACCGGACGGAACATCCCGGTTCTGGTCGTCAGGGGTTGAATGCGGAAGAAGGACCCTGTTATGCCTAACCCGATCTTTGGACGGTATTGGTTAAAACTATCCCGTGGAAGCACAATGGAAATCCGTGGCAGCTATGGTATTACGGTTGCGGGGAGTGCACAGATTAGCCGAAAGGCTTACGCAAGTGGACGTTAGACGGTGGAGCTTGCAGAAAGTGTATGGGAACCTTGCTAAAGTAGCAGGAAGCGAAATGGCAATGCTAACCAAGTCAGATGTTCGGAATACGGATACCTCAGGCGATATACGGCCTGTAATCTTTATTAGCGTTGACTCTCTATCAGAAATGATAGGGAGAGTGCGCCCAAAGCCGTTTCCTAGTCTTCAACCAGCCTGAATTAAGGGTATTGAAAAGTCAAGTGTTTTATCTAAAATATGGTTTTGGGGGATGTGTGTTTTAGGAGGTGAGAAAATGGCAGGCTTCAGGCGCGGAGATGTGGTATATATCGTGGAAAATAATATGAGAGTTGTTCCTGTTGAGATTCTGAGTTGCGCTGGTGGGTTGTATACCGTCAAAATTGTTGGAATATCGGGGATGGCTGGGGCTATCAGGTTAAAAGGGCATCGCCTATTCCAGACGGAGGAAGCTGCGGTGAATACGCTCACATATCGAGAGCCGAAGAAAACGCAATATGACTATATGGATATATAAAGCGGTGAACCTTCATGATGAATAGGCGAAGGTTCTTTTTTATTGTAATACTTTGTAATACATTGTAATGTAATACATATTGACACCCATGTCTTTTGGTGATATAATAGTATCATACAAAAAGATACAACGTAATGTAATACAAATAAAAGGAGAATGAGTGATTATGGCAGAAGAAAATAAAAAGGAACAGGCAAGCGTAAGAAGTTTCCGAATAACCGATGATGTAATGGCGCGTTTCAAAGAAATCCAGGAAGAATTAGGCTTTACGCAGGATGGGGCGTTGAAAGAGCTAGTTAAATCTTACGAAATAGAAAAAGCTAAAAA
>JAQXRN010000160.1 GCA_029218545.1 Bacillota bacterium
TCTTTCCTTGGAATGGCGCCTATGGATGATCCTAAGGTGGCAATTCTCGTAGTTGTAGACAGTCCAAAGGGAGCGTATTATGGTTCACTTACTGCGGCTCCTATTGCAAAGAGCATATTAGAGGACACATTGAGATATATGAATGTTACTCCAAAATATACTGAAGAGGAACAAAAAGCAATTGAAGGCAATTACACTATAGTGCCTAATGTTGTTAATGTGGAATACAGTGAAGCAGCCGGAATGATTGCAGGTGCTCAGCTCGAATGTCAGAAGCCTGATGGCATTGGAGATGAATTTGTAGTAGCAGCTCAATACCCGGTAGCAGGAACAAAGGTAAAACGCGATTCAAAGGTTTACGTATACGAAAAATAATATAGGGATTTTCGGCAATACCGACCGGAGGGACTGATGAAGCTTTCTGAGATCATAAAAGATGTTGAATATGACGTCTTGTATGGAACTTTAGATAAAGAGATTGAATCAATTGCGTACCATTCGGAAAAAATAGAAAAAAAGGCTGTGTTTTTTGCCATCGATGGTCATAAGGAACACGGCACCAGCTATATAAGCGAAGGAATCAGAAATGGAATAGAGGCTGTTGTTTTAGGCGGTGAAGCATATTATATCGATAGAGACCAATGCGCTAAGCACAATGTCACGGTGATTCATGTGTCAGACGTTAGAAAAGCCCTTGCAAAATCGGCTTCAAGGATGTATGATGAACCGTCAAAGAAGATGCTGGTCATAGGTGTTACAGGAACAAAGGGAAAGACCACTGTGACATATATGATAAGGCAGATTCTTGAAGCTGCGGGTATAAAAACGGGGCTGATAGGAACCATATATTCAGGTTTTGAAGGAAACTTCACCTTCTCAGAGATGACTACACCTCAGTCCCTGGACATTCAAAGACTCATGGGCCAAATGTATGAAAACGGCTGTAAGGCAGTGGTCATGGAAGTATCATCTCAGGGTGTAATGCATAAAAGAGTAGAATGTGTAGACTTCGATATAGGAGTTTTTACTAACATTTCCCCTGACCATATCGGGGAAGGAGAGCATAAATCCTTTGATGAGTATCTTAGCTGGAAGAGCAGGTTTTTTGATATGTGCTCAAAGGCAGTAATAAATGCAGATGATGAAAGATGGCAGAAGGTCGTAGTCAATGAAAATCTTGAAAAGAGGATTTTTTATGGTCTGTCTGAAGAATGTCAGTTTGTAGCAAAAGATATAAAACTCCGGTCTGAAAGGGGCATTCTCGGTACCGAATTTAGACTCGAATCAAAAAAACCTTGCGGTGATGACAGCAGCCGGGACATAATTCTCAATCTGCCGGGAGAGTTTAATGTATATAACTCTCTTGCAGCTATTGCAACCTGTAAGGGGCTTGGAATTCCGTGGGAATATATTATAGAAACATTGACCCGGGTAAAGATTCCGGGGAGAGCAGAGCTTGTAGAGGGTTTTTGCTTTCCTGTGATTGTTGACTATGCTCACAATGGGATAGCTCTTGAAAGTCTCCTTTTGAGTTTGAGAAAATACAATCCTAACAGAATCATTCTGGTATTCGGATGCGGTGGCAACAGAGATAGAAACAGAAGATACGATATGGGAAGGGTTGCAGCAAATCTTGCCGATTTTGTAATCGTGACTTCTGATAATCCAAGAATGGAGCCGCCGGAGGAAATAATTCGTGACATAATGAGCGTAATGAATTATGATATAATACGCGTTATCGAAATTGCTGACAGAAGAAGTGCCATACAGAGGGCCCTTGAAGAAGGCAGGCAGGGAGATATCGTCGTTATTGCCGGCAAAGGGCACGAGAACTATCAGATTATTAAAAAAGATACCATTTATTTTGACGATAGAGAAGTGGTAATGGATTTTGCCATAAGCAGAGGAAAGGAACACTTATGAAAAAATTTACGATTTCCGAAATAATAAAGGCTACAGGCTGCAGCCTGATTCAGGGAAATGAAAAAGATTATGTCCTGGGGTTTTCCATCGATTCGAGAGAAATAGATGAAAATCAGATGTTTTGTACCGTTATTGGAGAGAGAAGCAATGGACATGATTTTATAAAGCAGGTTGTATCAAAAGGAGTAAAAAACATTTTCGTGTCAGATCTGAAAAGGACTCCTTTAGAAGAGCTTGAAGGAATAAATGTTTTATATTCTGAAGATGTTGTAGCTTCCCTTCATAAGCTTTCAGCTTATTATCTTGACACGCTGCCTCTGAAGAAGAGAATCGGCGTGACAGGAAGTGTTGGAAAGACCAGCACCAGAGATATGATGTATTATGTGGCAAGTACAAAATACAAGACTGCAAGGAACAAGAAAAATTACAACAGCATTCACGGTTTGCCCCTTGCCATACTGGAATTCCCTGAGGATACGGAAATAGCTGTTTTAGAGCTTGGTATGGATGCGCCGGGAGAAATAGACAGGCTCGCTCAGATTGTAAAACCTGACATTGCCATCATAACTCAGATTGCAGAAGTAAACATAAGGAAAATGAAGAATATTGAGAACATTGTCAGGGCTAAGATGGAGATAACTGATTACTTTAATGAAGAATCAGTGCTGGTTGTAAATTCAGCGTGTCCTGAACTTTCAAAAGAAAGAGTTTCGGGCGATTACAGGCTTTTATCTGTAGATGATAAC
>JAQXRN010000161.1 GCA_029218545.1 Bacillota bacterium
ATATAGGATTGATGAAGGATAACACTAAAAAGCATAAAAGATACCTCTGATGGCAAAACTATCATCGGAGGTTTTTTTATGGAAAAAATCAATATAATTAGAATTAAAGCATTGCTGACTTTCTTTTTCATTCTGCTTTTAGCACTTACAGCAAGAGCTTTCTATATACAGATTTTAAGCGGACATAATCTGGCAGATGGAGCAGATTCTCAGCAGCTGATTGAGGTACAGGGTCTTGATACCAGAGGAGAGATTCTCGATAGAAACTGTAAGCCTTTAACAGGCGGAGTGAGCCAGTACTATTATTTTATAAGCAAAAATCAGAAAAACACGGATGAACTGACAAAGCTGACGGAGTCCATAGATGCAAGACAAATAGCGAGCAAATCTTCAGAATATTATGTCTACAGAACTCAAAGTTATAATAAAGAGGTCAACGAGGAACTGAAAGAAAGGTTCAATGCATATGTGTTTCAGAGTCCTGCTAGATATGCAGATGAGCAGATTGCAAGTCACCTGATAGGCTATCTCAACGAAGACGAAAATAAGGGTGTATCAGGACTTGAACTGATGTATGAAGATAAACTGTGCTCAAAGAACACCTCCTTAATGCTTAGGGCAGACGGGGCAGGCAGAGTTCTCAGAGGGTACAGTCCTGTTATAATAAATAATACAGTCAGAAAGTCATTGAACAGTAGAAATCTTGTAACATCCATCGACAGGAAGCTGCAATATATAGCAGAAAAATCATTAAAAAGCCACACAAAAAAGGGAGCATGCCTTGTAATGAATTCTCAGACAGGAGAAATCCTTGCGTGGGTATCTCTGCCTTCCTTTAATCCAAATAATGTGGAGGATTACCTGGATTCTCAGGATGAGAGTCTGCTCAATAAGGTCAGCCAGGGGACATATGCTCCCGGCTCGGTTTTTAAGCTTGTAACAGCTGCGGCGGCGCTTGAGGAAGGTATTGGCATGGACAAGACCTTCCTCTGCGAAGGCGAGGTGACCGTGGAAGGAGTGACCTTAGGATGCTCTACTGCTCCTGATGGCGGGCATCAGGAAATCAATATGGAAGAAGCCATGGCCCATTCCTGCAACTGTTATTTTGCGCAGCTGGGGGCGGAGCTGGGATATGAGAAGATTCTTGATATGGCAAGGAGAATGGGCTATGGCGAGAGGGTGTTTGGGGAGTTTCCTCAGGAGCTTACGGGCACCTTGCCTTCGGGCGAGAATCTCGGCCCGTGGAGTGTTTCTAATATTTCTATCGGGCAGGGCGAGATTCTGGCGACGCCTCTTCAGGTGGCCATGATGACTGCAATTATTGCAAATGGCGGTACTAAGCCTGAGTATACGTTGGAATTGGATGCCGGCGTAAAAGGTGAACAAGAAAGGGTAATATCAGAAGAGACTGCCTTAATGCTTCAGCAGATGATGGGGCTGGTGATGAAAGAAGGTACCGGCAAGAGAAGCTGGGAAGTACCTGTCTATGGAAAGACCGGTACTGCAGAAACAGGAAATGATGAATACAGGTACAATTGCTGGTTTTCAGGATATTGCATAATAAACGATAATAAGTATGTAGTAACAGTATTGGCAGAGGATGGTCTTTCAGGATCCACAGCAGCTCTCCCGGTGTTTGAAGAAATAGTTTCATATTTTGCTGACAGTTATTGATCTGATGGTTATTGCTCTGACAAGTAATCCCTGAGCTTTTCCAGAGCCTTTTTTTCAATGCGCGAGACATAGGAACGGCTTATACCAAGGTCTTTTGCTATCTCGCGCTGAGGTTTCTGATCTGAATCCATAAGCCCGTAGCGAGAGATTATTACTGCCTGTTCACGTTCACTGAGACA
This sequence comes from Bacillota bacterium, assembly GCA_029218545.1. Lineage (GTDB taxonomy): Bacteria > Bacillota > Clostridia > Peptostreptococcales > Anaerovoracaceae > Fimisoma. The sequence goes on from JAQXRN010000161.1 coordinate 1,854, forward strand.
GTTTTTAATAGCCTTATAAAGCCTGTCAACCTGTATTTTAAGATCTATGGATTCGATTATCTCATCGGTATCGGTTCCCAGTATATCGTCAAGACTTATCTCATTTCCATCCTTATCTGTGCCAACGGGAAGACTCATGGAGACCTCTTTGCTGAGGCGCTTATTGGATCTTATATTCATAAGGATTTCGTTTTCGATGCATTTTGCGGCATATGTAGCAAGCCGTGTGGATTTACTTCCTGAGAAAGTGTTTACAGCTTTGATTAGTCCGATTGTTCCGATGGAAATAAGGTCATCCTGAGTGTTTGAAGTGCCGGTATATTTCTTTGCAATATGAGCAACCAATCTCAAATTATGTTCAATCAGAATATCTTTTGCGGCAGGGTTCTTTTCTTCGAGTTTTTTTACAAAGTATTGTTCTTCCTTTTCTGTAAGTGGATTTGGAAAAGAAGTGCTCATATGTAAAACCCCCTCTATAGATTGTTACTATATGCAGGAGGGGGTCTTCGATTGCATGGCTTAACTGAAATAGTCTAAGCCGAGCAGGTACCTATTTGCCTCTCTCGAATGATAAGCAGTCTGTGCACTTATCTTCTGTCGGATTGGTTTCGTGTGTTCCTACTGTGATACCATCTAAAGAACAGTAATTTTCAGTCTGTTCGTGATATCTGCACTGATTAACAGTGCATCTGATTGTCTGATTGTTTTTATGAGACATGATGACCTCCAATAATAAAGATTTACATCGTTAGTATGTTCAAATCTTCATAAATTATTACATGATGCACACTTGTACTATTAAGGCAAAAATGGTATAATTTTAGCCGAAAATATGCTTTTTTATAAATTAAAAAGCACCAAGGGCTTTTTGTGGTTTTCATATGCTTTTTTGTTAAGGAGTTTTTATGAAAATCAAATATTTACCACAGGAAGAGCGTCCTGTGGAGAAGAGTCTGTCTTACGGTATAGGGAGCTTGTCAAACAGGGAGCTTCTGGCTATACTGATTAATTCCGGAACGAGGGATAAGTCTGCAATGGAGCTGGCTGAAGAAGTGCTTTGCCATGACAAAGCAGGCATTTCTTATCTTAGAGAAAGCACTATTGAAGAGCTTATGACCATTAAAGGAATCGGGAAGGCAAAGGCTACGAGAATAATGGCGGCATGTGAACTTGGAAAGCGAATAGCTGCCAAACCGGCTGTCAGCGGCGCCATAATCCGAGATGATAAGGATATTGCGGCACTTTTCATGGAAGAACTGCGTCATCAGAAAAGGGAGTTTTTTAAGGCTGTTCTTTTGAACTCAAAGGGCGTAATAATCAGTGTGGAGACTGTTTCTATAGGTGAGTTGTCGAGCACTGTTGTTCATCCAAGAGAAGTCTTTAATCAGGCTGTCAAAAAGAGTGCAGCAGCAGTAGTATTTGTACATAACCATCCAAGCGGCGATCCTTCGCCCAGTCAGGAGGATTTATATACTACAGCTAGGCTTGTGGAGTGCGGGAGACTCCTTGGAATTAGTGTTTCGGACCATTTAATTATTGGAGATGGACAATACATCAGTTTGAAACGGATAGGTAAAATAGAATAAAGAGATAAGAGGGAATGGACGATGTTTAATTTTTCAAAACTATTTGGTGGATTCAATTCAAAAGACATGGGTATCGATTTAGGTACTGCAAACACTTTAATCTATGTTAAGGACAATGGAATAATATTAAATGAGCCTTCTGTAATCGCAGTTGACTCTGATTTAAATAAAATTCTTGCAGTGGGCAAGGATGCAAAAGAAATGATAGGTAAGGCACCGAAGAACATCAATGTTGTAAGACCGCTTCAGGATGGTGTTATTTCCGACTTTGACAAAACTGCTGATATGCTTAAGGCATTTATTGAAAGAGCGCTTGAAAATAAGAAAATCAGAAACTTCCGTGCGGCAGTAGGTGTTCCTACAGGTGTAACAGAAGTTGAAAAACGTGCTGTGGAAGAAGTTGTAAGATCTATGGGCGCAACAGAGGTATACATTCTTGAAGAACCAATGGCAGCTGCAATCGGTAGCGGACTTCCTGTAGATGGTACAGTAGGATGCATGATTGCTGATATCGGCGGAGGTACAACAGATGTGGCCATTATCGCATTAGGCGGAGTTGTATCAAGCACATCTGTGAGACATGCAGGTGACAAGTTCAACGAAGCCATTATACAATATATGAGAAAGCGCCATGCCTTGCTGATTGGTAATAAGACTGCAGAGCAGTTAAAGATTTCTTTAGGATGCGCATGTATGGATGAGGATGAATTTGGAAATGAAATAATAAAGACAATGGATGCAAGAGGTCGTGACATTATTTCAGGTCTTCCAAAAACACTGGAGGTTACAAACAAGGATATTATGATTGCCCTTCAGGAATCCATGGGCATGGTTGTAGATGCAGTTAAGGCTACAATCGAAAAAGCGCCACCCGAAATCGCTGCTGACATTGCCGAAAACGGCATGATGTTATCAGGTGGTGGAGCGAATATTTACAATCTTGATAAGCTTATTGAACAGAAGACAAACATGAAAGTTACTATATCTGAAAACTCATATGAAGCAGTTGCACTTGGAACAGGTATGGGTCTTCAAGATATTGAAAAACTGAAGGTATATACAAGAAAAGCAAAGAGAAGAGGAACTGAAGTTTAAATATGAAGTGGATTAAAAAACACAAATTAATATCCAGCATTTTATTGTTACTGATAATTTTAGTGCTCATCTTTGTAATATCCATTACTGCAGGCAAGGGTTCAAATCCGTTTACGTCAGCATTGAATGGTGGCAACTCAAGCGTTTCAGGTGTTCTTTCCAGCTTTGGAGGAAACCTAAGAGATGGTATTGAAGGATTTATTTCCAACAAGGACCTAAAAAGCAGAATTGATAAGCTTGAAGAGGAGAAAGCCGATTTAGAGAGACAGCTTGCAGAAGCAAAACTGGAGGCTGGACAGCTTCAGCAACTATCAGAGCTTTCGGGACTGCTTAACTATGATTATACAAAGGAGCAGTTTAACGTTGTATCATGTGATATTTCTTTGAGGGATAATTCCTCGTGGACCGGTGTATTCACCATTGATAGAGGAGAGGAAGCCGGAATCAGGGAAGAAAGTGTGGTTATCAGCGGCGTTGGTCTTGTAGGAAAGGTTTGCGAAGTTGGTAAAGGATGGGCTAAGGTTCGTCCTATTATCTCTGAAAACAATAAAATGAGCTTTAAACTGATAAGAGATGAAGCCCAGCTGGGAATCGTAAGCGGTAATTCAAAGGGTGGATTTGAAGGCTACATGTTTGATCCTGAATCATCAGTTGCTGAAAGCGATATTGTAGTTACTTCCGGAATGGGAGCTTATCCTGAAGGTCTGGAAATAGGCAAGGTAACCTCTGTTACATACAACAGTGACAGACTTATCAAGGAGATTGTTGTTGAACCTGCAGTAAACTTCATTAGCCTAAGGAAGGTTGCGGTGATTATATGAAGTACTGGAAAGCCGGATTGATTTTTCTGGTGGCATTTTTAATACAGGGATCGATTCTGAATATGATCAGCATAGGTCAGAGCACACCTAATGTGCTCCTTTGCCTTGTGGTCATATTTTCGTTCCTTTATGACAAAGAAATGTATGGCATACTTTTTGGGGCATTCTTCGGTCTGCTTTATGATGTATGCTATAACTATGTTTATGGGCCGACTGCAATTGCCTTTTTGCTTGTTGCAGTTCTTGTAATGTTGCTGAGATATTATGCAAATATTGAGAATACTGTCAGCATGGCAGTGGTTTCACTGATTTCATTCGTAACATACTATGTTTTAAGCTGGGGATTAATGAAATTCACCGGAAACCCTGTAGGACTTGGCTATGTAATGACGAAGGCAACACCGGTTATTATTATGTCCATGATAGTAATCATCATAATGTACAAGCTGATGATTAAGGATGTAGTGAAATATCACAAAGACAGGTATTTTAGATGAACAAAAAATTACTCAATTCAAGATTCTATCAGATTTTAACATTAGTTGTCATCCTTATTGTAGTTCTTGCAATAAGGCTTTTTGTGCTGACGGTAATCCAGCATAACCAATGGGTTGAGCAGGCTGAGGGACAGAATACAAAATATATTACAACATCAGCACCTCGCGGTGAAATACTTGATAGATATGGACGAGTAATCGCTACAAATAAACAGATATTTAATCTCACCTATAATGTTAGCGGACTCAAAACAGAAGAAATAAACAGCGATATATATAATATGATAAGCATACTTGAGAAAAACGGAGACGAGTATGTGGATAAATTCCCGATAAAAATCGAAGACGGAAAATTCATATATACTTACGATCAATCCCTTTCCAAGTGGCTTGAAAAAAATGAATTCCCGCAGGATTTCACTCCGGAGCAGGCATTAAATGCTATCAGAATTCAATATGAAATTGATACATCATTAGACAGATATGATGCTATTGAGATTTTAAATGATAAGTACGGTGTATGGCCTCCGATAAACGCAAGGAGCATGACATACACTTACGAGATTCAAAAGGCTCAGTTCCTTAAAAAGTATGGTCTGAAGGAGGGGCTGAATGCAGAAGAAGCTTTTAAAGAATTAAGAAAGCTGTACAAAATTGACAGTTCCCTTTCTGATGAAGAAGCAAGAAAAATTCTCTGCATAAGAGAAGAAATAAAAAATCTGGGATATAACAAATATCTGTCATGTACTGTTGCAAAGGATATTTCCAATGAAACAGTAATAAATGTGGAGGAAATGTCTGACAAAATTAAAGGTGCTGAAGTTATTTCTGAGTCTGTTAGATACTATCCAAACGGCAGCACTTTGTCTCATGTTTTAGGATATATGGGCAGCATTTCCGACTCTCAATACGAAGAATATGTTACTGAAAAAGGATATAAGGCCACTGACTTAATAGGTAAAGACGGTCTTGAGGCATCCCTTGAGTCTACCTTGAAGGGTAAAGACGGTGTAAAATCCATAAGAGTTAACAGCGTCGGAGACTACATCGAGGTATTAAATGAAACTGAACCTGAGGCAGGTAAGAATGTGTATCTTACAGTGGATCTTGAGCTTCAGAAGATTGCTGAGGAGAGCCTTGCCAAAGCGATACAGGCGACCAGAACAGGCACAGTATTTGAGAGCGAATATGGCAATGTGCGCTTGACAAGATATGAAAAATGCGAATCAGGTGCGGTAGTGGCACTGGATGTTGAAACAGGCGATGTGCTTGCAATGGCCAGCTATCCTGATTACGATCCTAATATTTTTGCTTCGGGGATTTCTACAGAAGACTGGGCTTCCGTACAGAGTACTAATCCTCGTGATTCCCTTGCTCCTACACCGCTATATAATATAGCTACTAAAGCGACTGTTCAGCCAGGATCAACCTTTAAGCCTGTTACAGCTGTAGCTGCGCTGCAATGTGGACTTGACCCTGATAAGGGATTCACTGACCGAGGCGGAATTAACATAGGTGGCAGAACCTTTGGTTGCTATGACTGGAACTATTATGGAAGCACACATGGATGGCAGGATTTGGCTACAGGCATTCAGAACTCCTGTAACTATTATTTCTACTGCATTGCTACAGGTCAGATATGGCCTTCAGGAGAATCTCTTGGATATGATGAAGAAATATCCATTGAAAAGATTATGGAAGTAGCAAAGGAATTCGGTTTGGGAGAAAAAACAGGAATCGAGCTGAGTGAAACCATCACACCTCTTGCGTCGGCAGAACGTAAGATGCAATCCATGAAAAATTCATTGTGGTATTACCTCTATGGTAATGCTGTACGCTATTGGCCACAGTCAGTAGTAGAAGATGTGGACAAACTAAAAGAAGAGATTAACACTATTGTAAGCTGGACAGAGGAGAATCCCGGAAGAGGAGAGGTTATCGACAGGGTAGATAAGCAGACATCCGTCAAGGATGATATGGTTGAAACGGTAGCAGACATTTGTAAATATTCATTCTTCAATCAGGCAACATGGTCCATCGGTGATGAATTTAACATAGCTATCGGCCAGGGGGATAACTCATATACACCGTTGCAGATGGCAAGATATGTTGCAACTTTAGGAAATTTCGGTCTGAGAAATCAAGTATCCATTATAAAAGGAATCGAGGGAGAAGCATCTAAAGAAAAGGAGACATATCAGATTGATGTAACCAAAAAGGAAATGGAAAGTGTTCTAAAGGGTATGAGACGCGTAGCAACAAATGGTACTCTGGCAGGAGTATTCAGAAACTTCCCTATTGAGGTAGCCGGTAAAACAGGTACAGCTGAAAAAGACGGATACATTAATCCAGAAGATGAAGTGTCCTATATTAAGCGCTATCTTTCTGCAATAGCACCGGGCGTATCATGGTCCGATGTAGAAGCAGAAATGAAAAAACTTATGAAAGAAGATCCAAAGACCTATCCAACTGAAAACGATGCAGTCGATAAGGCTGTTATTGAAGCTAGCGGAAAGAGAGTAACAACTTCTGACATCAGTAGATTTAAGGATACCTATGACTCATTTGCATGGACTGTATCTCTTGCCCCTGCAGATGATCCGAAGATAGCAGTTGTTGTTATGCTCGTACAAGGAGGTACTTCCGGTAATGCAGCTCCTGTTGCAAGAGAAGTAATAGCAGGATATCTCATGAACGAAAATCAGTATGATCCTGCAGAGATAAAAACACAGATGCAGTAATTATTTTGAAAGGAAGATGAATAACTATGGGCAAAGCCATTGTAATAGCATCAGGAAAAGGTGGAACAGGCAAGTCTATGCTCGCTGCAAATTTGGGCACTACATTGGCACTTCAGGGCCACAAAGTTGTTCTTATTGACCTGGACACGGGACTTAGAAATCTTGACCTGTACCTTGGGATTGAAAACAACATAGTGTATGATATAAATGATGTTTTGACGGGAGTGTGCAGGATAAGACAGGCCCTGATAAAGGTTAAGGAGTTTCCGGGTCTTATGTTTATGGCAGCATCTCCTCAAAAGCCTACAGGTGAGATAACACCTCTTCACATTAAAGTTCTATGTAACAAACTGAAACAGAAATACGATTATATCATTATCGATGCGCCGGCAGGAATCGACGAAGGGATGATAGTAGCCACCGGAGGCTGTGATATGGGTATAATTGTTGTTAACCCTGAATATTCTTCCTTAAGAAATTCTGAAATAGTTAAGAACACCCTGGAGGAACAGGGAATTGAAAAAATTGCCTATGTGGTTAACAAGATCGATCTTAAGCTTATTGAAGAAGGCAAGGCGCCATCCTTTGATGAAGTTACAAAGAACATCAGAGATAAGATTGTTGGAATTATTGAAAACGATCAGAATATTCATATTTCAACCAATCTTGGTATTCCAATTGTGTCCATTGAGAATACATATATTTCAAAGAGCTTCATGGCGATGGGAAAGAGAATAAAGAGGCTGCTGGAGGAATAAAACATAAAACAACTATGAATTATATATAGGTATGTTTCAGACAAATAAATAATCTCCGTTGTTCTGTTGTGGAATAACGGAGATTTTTTGTGCCTGAAATTACGAGCTATAGGACCTACACGATTCTGTTTAGCATACCGCCCTCAGTAAAGGACATAAGATTATTGGCTGAGGTGGTAGTAATGACAGATCTGGCCTCCTTTGAGGACCAGGCCATATGAGAGGTAATGATAATATTTTCCACGCCAAGAAGCGGATTGCTAGGCTCGATTGGCTCTTTGGAAACCACATCAACGGCAGCACCTGCCAGCTTGCCGCTTTTTACGGCTTCAGCCAGATCAGCCTCATTGATAAGGGCGCCTCTGGCAGTATTGATTAAGAAGGCTCCATCCTTCATCTTTTCTATAAATTCCTTATTTACGAATCCTTTATTTTCAGCAGTTGCAGGGCAGTGAAGGGAGATTACATCTGCCTTAATAGCTTTTTCTGCGTCTTGGCTATATGGTATTACTTCCATGCCAAAGGCCTCGGCAATTTTGCCCACTTTTTTACCGATTGAGCCATAACCGATTATTCCCAATGTTTTGCCGCTAAGCTGGAAAAGCGGTGTTTGAACCATACAAAAATAAGGACTTTTACTCCACTCACCATTTTGAACTGATTGATTGTGTTTGGCTGTGTTGCAGCAAAGCTCAAGCAGCAGTGCAAATGTATGCTGTGCCACAGATTCAGTAGAGTATGCCGGAATATTGCAAACTGCGATTCCTCTTGCTTGTGCCGCTTCAATATCTACGTTGTCATAGCCTGTGGCAAGAAGTGAAACGAATTTAATATTTGGGCAAGCATCCATAACATCTCCTGTTATTTTGCATTTGCTTGTGAAAACTGCTTCCGCATTACCGATTCTTTCTATTACATCTTCCTGGGATGTTCTGTCGAAAATTGTTACATCGCCTAGGGCTTCCAGTGCATCCCAGCTCAAGTCTCCGGGGTTTGTTGTATATCCATCTAAAACTACTATTTTCATCTGATTTTATCCTCCTTTTGTCTAAATTTCATTATATTCATTCTCCTACCGAAAGGCAAGCCTGTCAGCATTTCCTTTTGTAAATCGCATGCTTCTATGGTATACTATACTAGAATAACTTTGTAAAGGATGTGGAATAAATGAGATTTGATGGTAGATTAAATGACCAGATCAGACCGGTTAAAATAACAAACAACTATCTTATGAGCCCTCAGGGTTCTGTTTTAATAGAAATGGGTAATACTAAGGTTATA
>JAQXRN010000162.1 GCA_029218545.1 Bacillota bacterium
ATATGAAGCACTTATCGAAGAAAGACAGCTTGATATCGGATTTGATTTATACTGTATGGGACATATAATATGGTTAGTAGTTACTGTACTTGCGGCAATTGTTGGGAGCAATATTTATATCAAGCAAAAGGAAAGAAATAGGGAAATAATTAAAAAATTTTTTGCAATTACACTTCTTCTTTCGGAAATAATAAAAGATGTGGTAGTGCTGATAATAGGCGCTCCTATGATAGATTATCTTCCGCTTCATTTGTGCAGTTTTGCTATTTTTGGGCTGATGTTTGATGCATTTGGAATAAAAAGAAAAATTACAACTCAGATGATAGCCTTTGGGTTCTTTCCAGGCGCAGTTGCAGCACTGCTGTTTTGTAACTGGACCTGTTATCCATTCATGAACTTTATGTGCATACATAGTTTTACATTCCATGCATGGATTGTGATTTATTTTGTTATGCTTTATAGAGCAGGTGAAATAAAACCAGAATACAAAGGTATTTGGAACACAACCAAGGTATTGATTGTTGTTGCTGTTCCGGTTGTGATATTTAACCGAATATTTGATACAAACTATTTATTTCTTAATGAGGCTTCAGAGGGTTCACCTCTTGTAGCTGTTTGGAATATATTTGGCACGAGATTTGGTTTACCGGGGTACATTGCAGGAGCAATATTGCTCGTAATTATAGTTTTCCACATATTATTTGTCGTTTATAATACTCTAGAGAAGGTAAGTAATAAAAAGAGAGGTTAAAGATGAGATTTTTCAAAAGGGAAGAACGTTCTATGAGACCAAAGATATGTTTGTCTTTAAATTGCAGAACTATTGAAGATTTAATTGAAGAACTAGAAGAGTTTAAAGAATATGCTGAAGTAATCGAGTGGTGTGTTGATAAAACAGAAGGGGCAGATCAGTATTCAGAAGAAGAGTTTGCTCACAAGCTGTTGATGGTTAAGAGTTTTTGCGATAGAAAACCACTTATTATTGACTACAAAGGCGATGAAGAAATTGGAAACAGAATACAGAGATGGGCAATGGGACGTGCAGACATTATTGATATAGATGCAGACAATACTCAGATTCATCAGATGATAAAAGAAGCAAAGAAGAAGAAAACAAAAACTTTAATATCTTACCATGTCTTTGACCATATGATGTCAAAGGATGAAATAGCTACTCAGCTGTTAAGAATGGAAAAAACAAAAGGCGACATATTAAAGGTTGCCTGCTTTGCAGAAAAAGAAATAGACACATATGAAGTTTTAGAAGCTGCATCAGCATATACCAAGTTAAGTAAACACAAGCCTATTGTAGCCATCGCAATGGGAGAAGAAGGACAGGTAAGCAGAATCTGTGCAGGAGAGTTCGGTTCAATTATGACCTATGCATGCGGCAAAGAAGCTACGGCGCCTGGACAGTTTAATGCAAGAGACTTAAGCAGATATTTAGATAAGTATTACAAAGGAAAATAGATAATGAATTCAATTATTAAAATTGAAAATTTAATATTTGAGTATACAAAGGAAAACACAGACGAGGGCATAAGAGCTATCAACGATGTAAGCCTGAATATTGAAAGAGGCAGTTTTACAGCCATTTTAGGTAAAAATGGATCGGGGAAATCAACTCTGGCAAAAAATCTTAACAGCTTGCTTGTACCAACAAGCGGTGTGATTTATGTTAACGGTTTCGATACAGCCGATGATGAACACATATGGGACGTTAGACAGTCAGCGGGAATGGTATTTCAAAATCCAGACAATCAATTGGTTTCAGCCGTTGTTGAAGATGACATCGCCTTCGGGCCTGAAAACCTTGGAATAGATCCTGCAGAAATTCGAAAAAGAGTGGATAAAGCTCTTGAAGACGTCAATATGGGAAAGTTTAGGGACAAACCACCACATCTTCTATCGGGAGGGCAGAAACAGAGAATTGCCATTGCAGGTGTGGTTGCAATGAAACCTGAGTGTATCATATTTGACGAGCCTACTGCAATGCTTGATCCAAAAGGGCGCAGCGAAATTATGTCAATCATAAAAGAACTGCACGATGAAGGAATAACAGTCGTACTGATTACGCATTTTATGGAGGAGGCTGCATGCGCTGAAAGAGTAATTGTTATGCACGAAGGTAAAATAATCTTAGACGGCAAACCTCAAGAAGTGTTTTCGCATGAGAAAGAACTGCGTGCAGTAAACCTTGATGTGCCACTCACCATTGAGCTTGCAACAAAGCTTAGGGAAGAGGGCGTTGATGTGCCTCGAAATATTATTGAAATGGAAGAAATGGTTGAGTATCTATGTCAATACAAGTAAAAAATTTAAAACACATATATGAAAAAGGAATGCCAACTGAATCTATTGCTTTAGAAAATATTTCGTTTTCCGTTGAGGATGGAGAATTTTTAGGAATAATCGGACATACCGGCTCAGGAAAATCAACTCTGCTGCAGCATTTAAATGGTTTGCTTAAACCATCGGAAGGCACAATTGTTATCGGAGGAATTGATATTACAGCTGATGGTGTTTCAATGGTGGAAATAAGAAAGAAAATCGGATTGGTTTTCCAATATCCTGAATATCAACTTTTCGAGGAAACCGTTGCAAAGGATGTAGCTTTTGGGCCTAAAAATTTAGGCTTGTCAGAAGAAGAAATCGAAGAAAGAGTCAAGGAAGCCATAGAGCTGGTTGGACTTGACTATGAGAATATTAAAGACAGATCTCCCTTTGAACTGTCAGGTGGGCAGAAGAGAAGGGTAGCTATTGCAGGCGTTGTTGCCATGAGACCTGAAGTGCTCATACTTGACGAACCTACAGCGGGACTTGACCCAAAAGCACATAAAGACGTTTTGGACATGGTTGAGGAAGTTCACGCAAAGACTGGAAATATAACCATACTGGTATCACATAATATGGCAGATATAGCCAGATTGTCTGACAAGGTGCTTGTCATTGACAATGGGCATCTGGTAACCATGGGAACACCAAAGGAAGTGTTTTCCCACAGAGATGAATTGAGCGAAGTGGGACTTGATTTACCGCCAATTACTAATCTGACAGAAATGTTAAGAACAAGAGGAATGGACATTGAAGAAACGATTCTGACGGTAGATGAAGCGGCAAAACAGATTGCACAATATTTGAAAAGCAAAGGAAATAACTGATGTTAAGAGATATAACACTGGGGCAATACTATCCCGGAAAATCCTGCATACACGGACTTGATGCAAGGATAAAAATAATAGCGACACTTATGTTCATTGTGGAGCTGTTTATAGTGGACAACTTCATAGGCTTTTTAATTGCAGCTATCGCTCTGGGCTTAGTGATTGCAGTATCGAAGGTTCCGGTGGGTTATATCATAAGAGGTCTAAAACCAATTATGGTAATTCTTATTTTTACCTTTGCACTTAATATGTTCATGGTGGACGGTAGAATACTGTGGCAGTGGGGATTCCTGAAGATAACTGCAGAAGGCCTTGAAATTGCTGTATTTATGGCTATAAGGCTCATCCTTCTTTTGATGGGCTCGTCTATGCTTACCCTGTGCACAAGACCAATTGCACTTACGGATGGAATAGAAAGGTTGCTTTCGCCTTTTGAAAAAGTTGGATTGCCTGCACACGATATTGCTATGATGATGACCATTGCATTGAGATTTATACCTACTCTTCTCGAAGAAGCCGATAAGATAATGAAGGCTCAGCAGGCAAGAGGCGCGGACTTTGAAAGCGGTAACCTTATGCAACGCGCTAAAAGTCTGATTCCTATACTTGTGCCTTTATTTGTAAGCTCCTTTAGAATTGCGCAGGAACTGGCGATGGCTATGGAAGCCAGATGCTATAGGGGCGGAAAGAACAGGACAAGAATGAATGAAATGAAACTTAGAAAAAGGGACTATATTGCAATAGTGTTCCTAATTGCATTTCTAGCAATAATCATCGTAGAATCAAGGTTATTATAATGAGACAGAGAAATATAAAGAATCTAGAACAAAAAATCGAAATGAACTCCAGCTTCCTTATAAGGAATCCCAAGGATATGAAGGGAAGGTGGAATGAAGTGTTTGGAAATGATAATCCAATCTACCTTGAAATAGGGTGTGGAAAAGGCAAGTTCATATTGGATTATGCTGATGCAAACCCACAAAATAATTATATCGCAATAGAAGGACAGGAAAACGTTGCTTTAAGAGCACTAGAAAAAGCAGAGCAGGGCGGCATAAGTAATCTGAGGATATTTATGGATTATGTTCAGGATTTAAAAGACTATTTTAACGAAGGTGAGCTTCAGGGGATATTCCTGAATTTCAGTGATCCATGGCCTAAGGCAAGACATGCTAAAAGAAGGCTTACCCACCATAAACGTCTTAAAAACTATAAAGAAGTGCTAAAGAGCGATGGAACCATAGAATTTAAGACTGATAATGACGGTCTCTTTGATTTTTCCTTGGAAGAAATTGAGGAAGCTGAGCTTCAGATAATTGAGATGACCACAGACCTGCACGCAAGCGATTATGCTTCAAAGAATATTACTACAGAATATGAAGATAAATTCAGAGCCGGTGGGAAAAATATTAATTACGTTAAATTCAGATAGAAAAAATAAAAAAGCGAACGTTAAGCCATACTTGAAAAACTGATGTGACTAGAAACGTTCGTTTTTTTGTGCAGTTGTTTTTGTAACTTATTACTAAAACTTAATATAGTCAGCAGGATTTACATAGGCGCCATCCTTTTGCATCTCAAAATGAAGATGCGCAGGTTCTGACGACTCAAAAAGAGCTGTAGATCCGACTCCGCCTATTATCTGGCCTTTTTTGACTGTATCACCTGTTTCGACCATTTTTGCCTCGGAAAGATTTGAATATACGGAAACTAAACCGTTCCCGTGGGAAATCAAAATAGAATGACCATATCTGTCGTCTTGGTAAACTCCTGTTACAGTTCCTTCAGACACAGCCAGTACCTGAGTATCCTCAGGGGCTTCAATGTCAACTCCGCAATGGGTCATATACTGATCAAGTGTAACAGAATAAATGAGCTTATCCATTGAATAGGGGTTTGTTATGGTGTATTTATCGCTATTTACAGGATTGATAAAAGATGTTTTATCTTTTGATGTATTCAGGCTGTCTATGGTTTGAGGCTTAACTACATCCAATGAAGAGTCAGAATCTGTAGTCGTGTCGATAGTTCCCTTGTTTTGTTTGGCATCATCTGCAGTTTTTGTATTCTCTGAAACTGGGACATTGGATGTATCCTTGTTTAGCTTATCAATATTAGCTTTAACTGTGAAAATTGAAGTGAGAGCTATAACGCAGAAGCATAACATCAATACAATAGCAACTTTGTCCTTTTCATTCTTTTTTTTCGTTTGACGCATAATATCACCTCCAATCATGAATAGTGTTTGCAAAAAATAATAAAATTATACAAAAGAAACTTGTAATCTTGAAAAGTTCATAATATAATGATGTCTAAGATTTTTTTGAAGGAGGTACTGTTATTTATGACAGAAATGATTTTTGCAGAGGCTAATGGAAGAGTAATTCCAATAGAAGACAAAATTTTTGGCATAAGCAATCGAGCAAAAGCAATGATGGCTGAAAGAGGAAAAGACCAGGTTATTAATGCGACTATCGGGGCACTGCTTGATGACGATGGCAATTTAATCGTACTTTCTTCAGTGGACAAGGTTTTTAGAATGTTAACGCCGGAAGAATATGCCGCATATGCGCCTATAGGCGGAATTCCTGAGTTCAAGGAAGCGGTTAAAAAGGATATGTTCCGAGATTTCAAGCCAAAAAGTTTTACGGAAGCTGTGGCTACTCCTGGAGGAACCGGTGCTATTAGAAACGTAGTTTCCAATTACTCCAATTATGGTGATAAGGTTCTTACGACAGATTGGCATTGGGCGCCATACGGGACAATAATGTCGGAGCAGGGTAGAAGCCTTGAGACTTTTCAATTGTTTACAGAAGAAGGCGGATTTAATCATTTTTCTCTAAAGGAAAAAATGTATGAAATATTTAAACTACAGGACAGACTGATTATAATCCTCAACACTCCATCCCATAATCCGACAGGATATGCCTTGAATAAACAGGAATGGAAATCAGTTGTCGACATGCTTAATAATATTCCTTCGGATAAGAAGGTAACGTTGCTGATAGATGCTGCATACTCTGATTTTGCAGGAGAAGAAAGTGAAGCAAGGGATTATCTGCCTCTGATAGAAGAACTGAACGATAATGTTCTTCCAATAATTGCGCACAGCCTGTCAAAATCCTATACATTATATGGACTTCGTACCGGAGCTATGATATGCATGGCGAAAACAAAAGAAGTTGCAGAGGAGTTTAAAAGAGCATGTGAATTTTCTTCAAGAGCATCATGGTCAAACTGCGCAAGGGCAGGTCAGGCAATTCTATCAAAAATATATGCAGATCCTGAGCTTTTGCAAATGGTAATGGAAGAAAGAAAGACGTATAGAGATATGCTGATAAAAAGGGGTGAAACCTTTATGGAAGAAGCTAAAAAAGTTGGACTTAAGACTCTTCCTTTCAGATCAGGCTTTTTCATCACTATTCCATGCAGCAATCCAGAAGAGGTGGCTTCAAAACTTGAGGAGCAGGGAATATTTATTGTTCCGCTGGCAAAGGGATTAAGAGTATCCGGGGCATCAATTTCTCTTGAGGCATGCAGGAAGCTTCCGGCAGCAATCAAAGCTCTAATAAAATAATAAACTGCATTTTGAGACTGAAAAGATACAATTCGGTCTCTTTTTTTGTCAGGTTATTTACATAAAATTACATATATGATATTTTTTAGAAGCAAGGGAAACGGAGGGAGATAATTATGAATAAAGGCGACGGATTTACTTTTGAGATTACTAAGAATTTAGGCACATTAGCCAAACATACGACAGGCTGGACCAGAGAGCTGAACCTTGTTGAGTGGAACGGAAACAAGGCTAAATTTGACATCAGAGATTGGGATTCAGAGCATGCCCATATGAGCAAGGGGATAACTTTACATGAAGATGAGGCTAAACTCTTGGCTGAATTATTAAACAAGCATTTTCGAGACGGTGCAGAGAAAGGTAGCGAAGAATAAATAATATTATTGAATTAAAAAGGGCCCTTGATGATAAGGGCTCTTTTTATGAACGGTCAGGGCTGTCGAATAAGAAGGTTATGCTGTACAGTGCAGCCACACCTACAGCTGCATAGATTATTCTGGCAATTATCTCCAAGCTACCATTAAAAATAGCAGATACTAAATTAAAATTCAAGAAGCCAATCAGACCCCAATTGATTCCACCTATTATCACTAATAATAAAATTAGTTTTTTCAAAGTAATCACTCCTTTCAGCATTATTTTATCCAAAAATATTGTTTTTATGATAAAATTACACTAATGAATAATTGTTTTAGGGGGGCTTATGAATATTAATCTTGTCAAAAGCTTTAGAGGAGCAGAAGAACATATTGAAGTTGAAAAAGGGACAACTATAGAAGAACTATATTATAAGATTAAAGATGAAGTGCCATATCAGATTGTAGGTGCGAAGATAAACAATAAAGTAGAATCCTTGAGATACATTGTTAAGGAGGAATGTCGTGTAGAACTTCTCGACATGCGAGACCAGAATGCAAACATGATATATCAAAACAGCTTGATACTGTTATACTTAAGGGCTGTTCAATGTGTGTTTGGCGATGTTGCCGTGGATATAGACAATGCAATTAATCAGGGTCTGTATACGAAAGTAGGTCTATCAGAGATAACTGAAGAAGATGTTGATGCTATTAAAGTAAAGATGGATGAGCTGGTAAGAAGCAATCTGCCTATAGTAGAAGAACAATTATCAAAAGAAGAGGCTACAGCCTTTTTTAGAAAAAAAGGCTGTGAGGAGAAAGTTGATCTTTTAGATGAAATTACCGGAAACATAGTCTTTTACAATCTGGACGGATATAAAGAGATGTTTTATGGCCATGCAGTCCCATCCACAGGATATTTGAAGTATTACGAACTCAGAAAGTATAAAAGCGGCATATTGCTTAGAATGCCTCAGCAGTCTTTGCCGGATGCTATTGCTCCTTATTCGGATGAAAAGATGCTGTACAAAACCTTTGGCGAACAGCACGAATGGGGCGAGATAATGAAGATTAACTATGTCTGTGATTTGAACAAAAGAATTAAGGAAGGTAAATTCACGGAGTTGGTACAGCTGTCGGAAGCGTTGCATGAAAAACGTATCGTAGAGATAGCAGAAATGATAAATAAACAGCGTAAACGTATCGTACTTATTGCAGGTCCTTCGTCATCAGGAAAGACTACCTTTGCACAGAGATTATGCATACAGCTGAGAGTTTGCGGTCTGGATCCTATTTACATGGGCACAGATGATTATTTTGTGGAAAGGGAAGACACCCCTCTTGATGAATATGGTGAAAAAAACTATGAAGATTTAGAAGCTGTAGATGTTAAGCTGTTTAATAGCAATATGAAGGATCTTTTGGAAGGCAAGACAGTAGATATGCCAACTTTTGATTTTATTACTGGTAAGAAAATCTTTGGAAAACGCATGACAACTATTAACAGCAATCAAATACTTGTAATAGAAGGCATACATGCTCTTAATGAAGTACTAACAGCTGAAATTCCAAAGGAAGATAAATTTAAAATATATATCAGTCCACTGACACAGCTGAACATAGACAGACATAACAGGATAGTTACTACAGACCACAGAATGCTGAGAAGGCTTGTAAGAGACTATAAATATAGAGGACACAGTGCAAAGAGCACTATTTCAAACTGGCCAAAGGTGCGCGCAGGTGAGGACAAGAACATTTTTCCATACAGCAACGAAGCAGATGTCCTCTTTAATTCGTCACACCTATATGAAATCAGTGTACTGAAAAAATATGCGAAGCCTCTTTTGGAAAGCGTTTCGCCTGAAGATGAGGAATATGGAGATGCTGAAAGGCTTCTCAATTTCCTGATGTTTTTCCAGACTGTGGACGACGACAGTGCAATTGTAAACAATTCCATTTTGAGAGAATTTATTGGTGGAAGCATATTTGTGGATTAGTTTTAAAATGAGACGGCAAAAATTGCCGTCTCTTTTTTATTTAGCTTCATTAGAAAGACAAAAAATAAAAGAACACCAGAGAGTGTGTATAGTAAATGAGCCATGAAAGCATTGGAAACACACGATTCTTCCCTTCAAAAAAGCTGAAAAATTCCCCAAAAAATTTTCAAAAAAAGCTTGCAATAGTTTGGTATATAGTATATACTTTAATAGCTTGTGAAAATGGCGATGAAGCGGGAAGTTGCTGAGCTATCAGGTAATTTCCGCCGAGTAAGTCCCTACTTGATGGGGGCGAAGGGATTCGCCTGTTTTTTACTGTGAGTGCGAAAAAGAACACACACGGTAGCGTGTACGAAGCAAGCAATTCCACTGTACACGTTGAAATCAAGGCATTTGAACCCCTTGTACAAGCATAGCGAAAACAGTACAAAAAATTAAATGGAGGAAAAAATGAGCGAATTACAGAAAATCAGAATCAAACTGAAGGCTTATGACCACGCTTTATTAGATCAGTCAGCAGCCAAAATTGTAGAGACAGCTAAGAAGACAGGCGCAGATGTTTCCGGCCCAATTCCACTGCCTACAGAAAAAGAAGTCATCACAATCTTAAGAGCTGTACACAAATACAAAGACAGCAGAGAACAGTTCGAACAGAGAACTCACAAGAGACTGATTGACATCACAAACGCTACACTTAAGACAACAGATGCTCTAACAAAGTTAGATTTACCTGCTGGTGTAGACATCGAAATCAAGCTTTAATAAAAAGCGAGATTAAACAAGTAAGGGAATCTCCCTTAGTAAGAACGCATGTGAGGGACAGCATCTCGGCATCCTGTGTCAGCTGAGACAAAGAATCCAAACCAGAGCGTTCCAATGTAAGAATATGGAGGAAAAATAATGAAAGCAATCTTAGGTAAGAAGCTGGGAATGACCCAGATCTTCGATGAAGCAGGAAATGTTATTCCTGTAACAGTTATCGAAGCAGGTCCAGAAGTTGTAACTCAGGTTAAGACAGTTGAAACTGATGGATACAATGCAGTACAGGTTGGCTTTGAAGATCAGAAGCCACAGAGAGTTAACAAACCTCTTACAGGTCACTTCGAAAAAGCAGGAGTGGTTACTAAGAAGTATTTAGCTGAATTCAGAACTGAAGAAGGCGAAGCTTACGAAGTAGGACAGGTAATCACAGTTGCTGATTTTGAAGAAGGAAAGAAAATCGACGTTACAGGCGTATCCAAAGGTAAGGGTACTCAGGGTAACATCAAGAGACACGGACATCACAGAGGTCCTATGTCCCACGGTTCAAAGCATAAGAGACTTGCAGGTGCGTTAGCAGCAGGTACTTACCCTTCAAGAGTATTCAAGGGTAACAAGGGACCTGGTAGAATGGGTAGAGATACAGTTACTGTTCAGAACCTGGTTTTAGTTAAAGTTATCGAAGACAGAAACCTAATGCTGGTTAAGGGCGCAGTTCCTGGAAACAAGGGCGGCTTAGTAAGAATCCAGTATGCAGTTAAAGGTCAGTAATAGAGGATCTTTAGAAAGGAGGAAGCTAAAATGGCAAAAGTAACAATGCTAAACATGGCAGGAGCTGAAGCTGGAGTAATCGAATTAAAAGACGAAATCTTCGGTATCACTCCAAATGAATATGCAGTTCATGCAGTAGTAAAAAATTACTTGGCAAACCAGAGACAGGGCACTCAGTCAGCAAAGACTAGAGGCGAAGTCAGAGGGGGCGGTAGAAAGCCTTTCAGACAGAAAGGTACTGGTCGTCACAGACAGGGACATTCCACTGACCCTTCACAGATCGGTGGTGGTATCGTATTCGCACCAAAGCCAAGAGATTATAGATACACTCTTCCTAAGAAGTTAAGAAGACTTGCAATGAAGTCAGCTCTTTCTTCAAAGGTGGCAGAAAAGGAAATCATCGTTTTAGACGAATTAAAATTCGAAGCACCAAAGACAAAAGAAATGATCAAGGTGTTAGAAAATGTTAAGGCTGGAAAGAAAGCTTTAATCGTAATGGCTGAAAAGGACGAAACAGTTGTTAGATCCGCAGCTAACATCCCTGGAGTTAGAACAGCTTTAGTAAACACAATGAATGTTTACGAAATCATTAACCACGAAAGCTTCATCGTAACTCAGGAAGCAGTAAAGAAAATTGAGGAGGTGTACTTATAATGAAAACAGCATATGATATCATTCTGGAACCAGTTATTTCAGAACAGTCTATGGACGTAGCTGCTGATAAGAAGTACACGTTCAAAGTTGCAACAGACGCTAACAAAACTCAGGTTAAACTTGCTGTAGAAGAAATTTTCGGCGTAGAAGTTGCTAGAGTAAACATCATGAACTACGATGGAAAAGTTAAAAGAATGGGAAGATATGTAGGCAGAACAGCTGCTTACAAGAAAGCAATCGTTACTCTTACTGAAAAGAGCAAAGAGATTGAATTCTTCCAGGGACTATAATTAGGAGGTAGCAAACAATGGGAATTAGAAAATACAATCCAACTACTCCAGGTCTTAGAGGAATGACTGTTTCCACTTTTGAAGAAATTACAACATCAACTCCTGAAAAATCACTGACTGTTACTCTTAAGAAACATTCAGGTAGAAATAACAGAGGTAAGATCACTGTAAGACATAAAGGTGGCGGCACAAGACCAAAATACAGAATTATCGACTTCAAGAGAAATAAGGATGGCATTCCAGCGGTTGTTAAAACTATCGAATACGATCCAAACAGAAGTGCAAATATCGCTTTACTTGTTTATGCTGATGGCGAAAAGAGATACATCCTGGCTCCAAACAAGTTAAAGGTTGGATACAAAATCGAATCCGGTCCGGATGCGGACATCATGGTAGGAAACGCTCTTCCAATCGCTAATATTCCAGTTGGTACAATTATCCACAACGTGGAATTAAAGCCTGGTAAGGGTGGTCAGTTAGCTAGATCCGCTGGTAACGGAGCTCAGTTAATGGCTAAAGAAGGAGATTACGCTCAGGTAAGACTTCCTTCCGGAGAAGTAAGAAAAGTAAGCATGCAGTGCAGAGCTACAATCGGTGAAGTTGGTAATGCAGACCACGCTAATATCCAGATTGGTAAAGCAGGTAGAAAGAGACACATGGGCGTTAGACCTACAGTAAGAGGTTCCGTAATGAACCCTAACGATCACCCACACGGTGGTGGTGAAGGTAGAGCACCTATCGGACGTAAGGGTCCAGTTACTCCATGGGGTAAACCTGCACTTGGTTACAAGACAAGAAAGAAGAACAAAGCTTCTAATCAGTATATCGTAAAGAGAAGAAACGAAAAATAATAGGAAGGAGCAACAGTAATGGGTAGATCACTTAAAAAAGGCCCTTTCGTGAATGCGAAGCTGCTTAAAGCCATTGATGAAATGAACGCAGCTAACGAAAAGAAAGTTATTAAAACATGGTCAAGACCATCTACAATATTCCCACAGATGGTGG
>JAQXRN010000163.1 GCA_029218545.1 Bacillota bacterium
GAAGCTACCGTATACGCTTTGTTAAATGAAGAAAACGGCATCCTCATTGAAGAAGACCATCACCATGAGCACGATGGGCATAATCATGAAACTGAAGAGTTTGATGAGCATATTTGGCTTTCCCCAAAAAGAGCTGTGGAATTTTGCATGGAAATTACCGATCTTATTTCATCAATTGACGAAAGTAACAGTGATGTTTACGAAGAAAACTCAAGTGCATATATAGAAAAACTTAAAACCCTGGATGAAGCATATTCGGATGCATTAGGGGGAAAGAAAGAAAACACGGTAATATTTGCAGATAGATTTCCCTTCAGGTATATGGCACAGGATTATAATATCACATGGCATGCAGCATTTCCGGGATGTTCGGCGGAAACTGAAGCTAGTTTTGAAACCATAACACATCTTTCGGAAGAATTAAAGGAATCAGGCCTTTCAAGGCTGTTTATCACTGAAACAGGAAAGAGTGATTTAGCTGATTCAATTATTGCAGGCTCAGGCATAAGCAATATTGATGTTGTAGCTGTCAATTCAATGCAATCCATAGGAAAAGATGAAAGGTCAACTTATATTGAGATAATGGAGGAAAACCTGGAGAAACTTCAGGTGGATTTTAGATAAACATGGCACAGTTAGAATGCAATAATTTGACAATAGGCTACGAGGACGGCATAGTAGCTGAGAATATTAATTTTTCTTTAGAGCAGGGAGATTACCTTTGCATTCTGGGAGAAAACGGTTCAGGTAAAACTACCCTGATGAAGACTCTTTTGGGATTAATCGAGCCTATTTCCGGAGAAATAATTATGGGCAATGGTGAAGGCAGGGGAATCGGTTATCTGCCTCAGATTACCCAGGTTCAAAAGGATTTTCCGGCATCGGTGTCGGAAATTGTACTGTCCGGATGCCTGAATAAGCTTGGGAAGGGATTGTTTTACAAGAAGGAACACAAGCTCCTTGCACAAAGCAATATGGAGAAACTTGGAATATCAGAGCTTGCCAAAAAATCATACAAGAACCTTTCGGGAGGGCAGCAGCAGCGCGTACTCCTGGCGCGTGCCCTTTGCGCTGCTCAGAACATGCTTTTGCTGGATGAACCTATAACAGGCCTTGATTATCTGGCAACTGAAGAAATGTATGAATATATATCAAAATTAAATAAAGAGGGCATGACCATTATTATGATTTCTCACGATAAGGAAGCCTCTTTAAAGTATGCAACCCATATTCTGGACTTTAAAGATAAGGACATTATTTTCAGTACGGCTTCAGAATATGGTGAAGGTAAGGCGGGTGAAAAGAATGATTAATGTAATAAATAATCTTATATCATACATGTCTTATCCTTTCGTGAGATATGCGCTGGCGGCGGGAATATTGGTAGCACTGTGTTCGTCGCTGCTTGGTGTAATTCTGGTTCTGAAGAGGTACTCCTTTATCGGTGATGGATTGTCACATGTGGCCTTTGGTGCTATGGCAGTTGCTGCAGTATTGAGCGTGTCAAATGAAATGATTGTAGTAATGCCAATAACAATCATATGTGCCATTATTCTGCTTAAAAAAGGTCAGAATGCAGGTGTAAACGGTGATGCAGCACTGGCAATGTTTTCCGTTGGAGCAATGGCGGTTGGGTATCTGCTTCTGAATATGTTCTCAACTTCAGCAAACATCGCAGGAGATGTGTGCAGCACCTTGTTCGGCTCAACATCAATACTTACACTGAATAAATCAGATGTAATCCTTTGCGTAATCATGTCTGCAGTGGTGATAGGATTGTTTGTATTTTTGTATAACAGAGTGTTTGCGGTGACCTTTGATGAGAATTTTGCTAAAGCTACCGGCATCAATACAAAGACATATAACCTGATTATTGCGCTGATTACAGCAGTAATAATAGTTCTTGCCATGAATATGGTAGGGGCACTTTTGACATCGGCTTTAATAGTGTTTCCGGCACTTTCTGCAATGCAGGTGCTGAAGAGTTTTAGAGGAGTAATTGTCTGCTCTGCAGTTATTTCGGTGGTAGCGGCATTTGTTGGAATTTTGGCTTCCATGCTCTTTTCGACACCGGTTGGGGCTACAATCGTTGTGGCAAACATAGTGATTTTCTTCATTTTCTTTATAGCTGGAAAAAGATAGATT
>JAQXRN010000164.1 GCA_029218545.1 Bacillota bacterium
TTACTGTCGGGCAATTTGATGTTATAATACTTCCGTTATTGTTAAAAAAACAGCAAAGTCTTATGAATACAGTTTGAAACTATCTTGGAGAGGAAAAAATGAGTATTGTTGTTGGAATTGATATAGGTGGAAGCACAACTAAAATTGCAGGATTTAAAGGTTCAGAGATGCTGGTGCCTGTGCAGATATCTGCAGACAATCCGGTGGCTTCCTTGTTTGGAGCCTTTGGCAAGTTTTTATATGATAATTGCCTTGAATTGGCGGATATTACTCAGGTAAACCTGACTGGTGTAGGCGCAAGCACTATCAATCAGAAAATATATGGATTGCCTACATTTAAGGTGGATGAATTTTCTGCCAATGGGGTAGGCGGTGGATATTTTGCCGGTGATAAAGAAGAATTTATGGTTGTAAGCATGGGAACCGGCACCTCTTTTGTTGGAGTCAAAAATCATATTCCAAGGCACCTGGGAGGAATTGGAATAGGAGGAGGCACAATAACGGGGCTTTCAAGAATTATTTTAAATACAAACGATGCTCACAAGATTAAAGAATTGGCGAAAGCTGGTGAAGTGGGAAATGTTGACCTTAGAATAGGTGATATTTCAAAGAATCCTTTACCTGGGCTTGACCTTGACATTACAGCATCCAACTTCGGAAAAGCTACTTCGAGGGCGAATTGTGAAGATAAGGCTGCAGGTATAGTACATATGGTAATAGAAACAATTTGCCAGACTGCTGTTCTCATCGCTAACGGTATTGGCATTAAGGACTTTGTGCTAATAGGAAATCTCACTAATTTCCCTGGTTGCGAAGAAGTTTGCAGAATGATTAAAACCATGTATCCTGATGTGAACTTTATTATTCCTAAGGATGGCGAATACGGCACGGCCATTGGAACTGCGCTGGCTGAAAAGTGTTGTTTAATGCCATTGTAGGATGGATGAAAAGTGGAGAATATGCTTATTAAGAAATTCCTTAATATCGGGGCGGCCTTAGGTGCTGTAATTGTAATTATTTGCATTGCAGTAAGCATAACCATTCTAGCGCGGCCTCTTTATTATTTTGATATTAATTATTTGAGCATTCCAGAAAACTCTGGGATTTCAGCTGAAGCATGTAAATTGAACTATGATGTTCTTATAGATTATAATCTGATTGGCGGAAGCGATGAACTTGTATTTCCAACTCTAAGGATGTCGGAAGAGGGAAGAATACACTTTGAAGAAGTGAAGAATATTTTCATACCAATGCAAATAATATCAATTGCAGGTGTGATATTATTATTGATTTGGATAGCGTTTTTTAAGAGAAAAGGCAATAATCTGTATTATTATCTATGGATGAAATACACAGCTGTCTTTTCTGTCGTTGCAGCCCTCACAGTTTGCATTTCTATGGCCATTAATTGGGAGTGGTCTTTTACCACTATGCACAATATTTTGTTTGATAATGATTATTGGATTTTCAATCCATATACGGACCCTGTGATTAGAATACTACCTGAAACCTTTTTTTGCCACTGCGGGTTAATGATTGTTTTACTGGTATTATTGCAGGTGATGATTATATTTTTTGTTTATAGGAGGCTTAAACATGGCAGACATAAGTTTTAAGAATTTGTTTTTTAGGTACTATGACAGAAAAATATGCGATGGAAGCATCACTTTTAGCCAACTGGGCATAAGCAAGACGGATTTTATACGTCTTTGTACCGAAGAAAATTTTGTTTTTGATCAGGAAACGCTTGCAAGAATCTGTAACGTTATGAAGCTTTCAGATGAGGAAAGAATAGAATTTTTTAACGCAGCGACAAAGAGCAGACTTGTTGAAATTGAAGACTAATTAGAAAACGGGACCATTTCAATCTGGCCCCGTTTTTTCTTGTATAAGGAAAACCCCGTGTTTGACACGGGGTTCATTGAAGCTATGCGTTTGAACAATAACTTTCCAACTGCTAAACTATAATTGCGGTCTGGCAGCTGCAAATAAGTTTAACAGGAGGAAAATTATATGGGTCTTAACGACATTAACAGTTTATCGCATTCCAAATGGAATTGCAAATATCACATTGTCTTTGCGCCGAAATACAGAAGAATGGTTTTCTACGGAGAGAAGAAAGTAGCAGTAGGGAAAATCCTTAGGCAGCTTTGTGAATGGAAAGGCGTAAAGATTATCGAAGCAGAATTGTGTCCTAATCACGTTCACATTCTGGTTGAAATACCACCGAAGATGGCAGTTTCAAGCTTCATGGGTTATCTCAAGGGGAAAAGTACAACAATGATATACGAGCAATTCCCCGAGCTGAAATACAAATACAAGCAACGAGAATTTTGGTGCAAAGGGTACTATGTAGATACAGTTGGTAAAAATGAGGGAAGAATTGCGGAGTATATCAAGCATCAACTTGACGAAGACAAACTGGGAGAACAGTTAAGTATTCCCGAAGTGATAAAGCCAAAGAAAAATAAAAAGTAAGAGATAGCGTAACGCAGCTGTCATCCGCATTACGCGTTGCACGCGTGCCGCGAGGAACAAGGGCTATGCCCGCAAATGAAAAACCCCGTGTTTCACATGAAGTGAACCCCTTTCGTTAGACACTAACGTCTGACGGAGGGGGTTTTTAAGTGTCAGGAAAAAAGAAATATTCGAACGAATTTAAATTAGCAATTGTGCTTGAATATCTTGAAGGTAAAAATGGTGGTTTTGATGCACTTAGCGCTAAATATGGAGTTGATCGTTCCCAACTAAGAGGATGGGTACACCTTTATAAAAATAATGGAATTGAAGGTTTAACAAAAGTTACTCGAACTTATGATGGCGCAACTAAAATTCGTATTGTAGAATATATGCAAACAAACTCTTTGTCTGTTCGTCAAACCGCAGCATTGTTTGGAATTCCATCATCTCCAACAATAGCTAAATGGGAGCGCATATACTACGAAGAAGGCAAAGAGGCATTACTTGAAGAACGAAGAGGTCGGAAGCGTATGTCTACAAACAAGCCGAAAGAAATCAAGAAAAAGAATGTGAACGAAGATGAAGATCTACTTGCCGAAGTACAGCGTCTTCGTATGGAAAATGAATACTTAAAAAAATTGAATGCCTTAATTCAAGAGCGGGAAAAGTTGGAACAGAAGAAAAAGTAACAGTCATTTCAGAGTTAAGGCATATATATCCGCTTAAAGATTTACTCAAAATCGCAGGAGTCCCAAGAAGCACATACTATTACTATCTTAAGAAAATATCAAAACCGGATAAGTATCGCGTTGAGAAAGAAGAAATAGTTGCAATTTACCATGAAAATATGGGCAGATATGGTTATCGCAGAATCACTATGGAAATGCGTAACCGTGGATATATCATAAATCACAAGACTGTAAGCAGGCTCATGAAACAGCTTAATCTCAAATGTATGGTGAGGGTCAAGAAGTATCGTTCATATCGTGGCCAGATTGGTAAAATTGCACCAAATCTAATTAACAGAGATTTTCATGCAAGTGCACCAAACCAGAAATGGACTACAGATGTGACAGAATTTTCTCTCTTTGGAAAGAAGATATATCTTTCTCCAATACTTGATATGTACAACAGCGAAATTGTGTCTTACACATTGAGTGAACACCCTACACTTTCACTTGTTCTAAAGATGCTTGACTCTGCCTTTGAAAGACTTCCTGTGGATTCAAAATTGATACTTCATTCAGATCAGGGATGGCAATATCAGCACAAGCAATATCAACAAAGGCTTTCAGACAAGGGAGTAACTCAGAGTATGTCGCGCAAAGGAAACTGCCTTGATAATTCGATAATGGAAAATTTCTTTGGATTGTTGAAGTCAGAACTTCTATATTTACGCGAATTTAAAGATATTAATGAGTTCAGAGAAGAGCTTGAAAAATATATTATCTATTACAACAACAAACGTATTAAGGGCAAACTAAAAGGACTTAGCCCTGTTGAATTCAGGATTAAGTCCCAGTTAGTTGCTTAAATTTAGTTGCCCGTTAGTGTCTAACCTTTTGGGGTCAGTTCAT
>JAQXRN010000165.1 GCA_029218545.1 Bacillota bacterium
TCTTGGCATAGTAGCGAATCCTCTTACGATACTTTGTGAGATCATTCTGGCGGTTCAGATTTTCTTACTACCGCAAAGGTTTAACAGCCTTTGCGTTTTTTGTTTTTCGATATTTGTCGGAAATAAGGACAAATCTTCTTCTGGTATCGGCTGCCGTTCTCCGCCCTTTCCAATCTGGAATGTTCAAACAAATCAGATTGGAGATAAGGAAAATGGCATATAACCATGGAAAAGCAGAGTATAAATGGAAACTCTGGAAAGAGAAAGAAGAAAAAATATTAAGAGACAGCGGTGTTACCGAAGATACGATTGAAGCAATCCGTCTCTTTGACCGCCAGGTGTTTAATTCAGACAGACGATATTATGAGCGTGTACAGGAAACAGGTACATATCTTGATACCGTAACAACTTCTACCGATCAGACAGAACCGAAAACAGTACAGGACTTCCTGGATCATATTGAGAATCAGGAATTGTATCATGTGTTGATTACAGTGGACAGGCCTTCCTCTGTTGTCTTTTTATAGATATTTTCTTTGTAAACTGAACTTTGCTTTACAATTTTTTCAATAACTTTTAGCGGTAATTCTTTTTCGTATGGCAGATAGATTGCATTCTTCTTTATTGTAAAACCACTTAGTTGTGATTTGAACATTTCTAAAATATTTGCATCTATGTAAAGGCTAATATGCTTATTACAGGCAGCAAAAGATATTGAGAGTTTGCCTTTTTTATACACCGGCATACTCCAAGAAATCTGTTCCTTAACTTCCGGAACACAACTTTTAATAATATTTCTTAACTCTACGATATGCTCTCGTGCTTCTGTAATCTGTAATTCTATATATTCATCTACATTCTCAGGAGCTTTACCACAATAATGTCCCTGATTTGTTCTTTTAAATTCCCTTCCGCATTTTGGGCATGTCCACATACGAAAATCCCCCGCAAATTCTAAGCTTCACGAGCTTTTTCTATTCTTATCATCTCTACACAATAAATGTCATGATTCTTGCCATCAACAACGCAATCAACGGATATACTACCAAGGTTCCAATCCACTTTCTAACCAACACTTTTACTGGAATATATGGTTTCAAATCTTCCGTTCCCGGTATGAGCCACGCTGTTGTATGCCCTACCCAATACCAGTCAATAAAGAATCTGTCAAATAACCCCATAATAACCAGTATAATGGTCATTTGAATAAATCCTTCTGTAAAATCAGTAACACCATTTACGCCATATACCATATATGGAACCAACGTGAACAATGGGATAAATAAAATAATTGATGAAACAAGAAACTGCTTCTTTATTTGCTCTTTTGTCACCAAACCCAATTTAACAACTCGCTCCTGCACATCTTTTTCATAAAGACATACTAAACCAACTGCTCCATTTCTTATTCCTACCACACAATAGATTAGCAGAATAAAACACATCACTATACCTTCAAAAAAGACCAACATATGCCATTCCTCCGTTAGATTCAAATTCATACGTGCTTTTAGGCTCACCAGAAGACTGAAATTTGTCTCTCCAAACTGCCTAATCAAGCGGATAACTTATTTCGTCTCCCCAACTTAATACAAGTTCAAAATAATCATCTACTTGTAATAATCCATACGACCATAAAAAAGCCCTATCTTTTTCACTAAGTTCATTAAGCTTTTTCCAACATACATTTTTGATAGATTGTTCTTCTCCTACTGGAACTTCTGGGTCTATTCCCACAATCGCCTCTTGTTCTTCCGAAACATCAACTAAAAATACATATTCTATACTTCCATCTTTGCAATGTAATGTGTTTAGAGGTCTATTAATTACTCCTTCTAAACCACATTCTTCTTTCAATTCCCTTATAGCAGCTTCTTCTGCGGTTTCACCTATCTCAATTCCACCACCTGGAAGTTCCCAAATATATCTATTAAATCGAAATGTTTTTATCATCAAAATCTTGTCATTCCTAACAACCAAAGCCATACTTCTATTTCGCACTAATATTCCTCCACAAATTCCAATTCATGCATGCTTTCAATCTCTCCGTAAGCCTGAAAGTTTCTGTTCCCTACAAATTGCAATCTGATAAGTTTATATTTAATTCGCATCCAAATAAAAATATATGTCTGCTTTGTCCTCTTGTTTCGTTCCTTTATATACGTTGGTATTCAAGCCACCGATAACAAAACCACGCTTGATATAAAACAAACACGCGCCAAGGTTGTTATCCTGTCCTTGCGTATAAAGTCCGTTATAACCGTGTTGCACGGCGATTTCTTTTGCCTTTTCAATCAACAACTCACCGATATTCTGTCTGCGGTAGTTCTTGTTGACCTTCAAATCGTAAATATACATATACTTGAACCAATCAAGCCTCAAGATTGCAAGACCAACGCATTTGTCGCCGTCGTAAGCACCAACAAAGATATGGTTCTCGGCAAGCTCATCATAATTGTAGTTTTCGTCGGGGAAGCACATTTCCGTGATTGTGTCAAATTTCTCGGTCGTATAACTCCACTTACCATCTATGTAGGATGGAAGCATCCGTCCAAACAGAGAAAACGGCTCGTTTGGAATATTGATGTCTAATTCGTGAGCTTTGTCGATAATTCTTATTTTGATATCCATTTACTCGCCTCCGTCAAATTCAAAGTTGTACATCCTTCAATATTTTATCACGTAATTTTTATATGGTATAGATATCATCATCTCCTCATAAACAAAAAACGATACTGCATAGTTTTAGTCTACACAATATCGTCTTTCTTCCCATATTATACATTCATTGTCTTTGCCAGTGATGTAAGCAGTGCCGCCATCTCCAGGTTACCAAGCACCTTCATCAATAGCTCTGCATCTACTCCCTCCGGTACCGCAACGCCCTGTGACTGTTACTGTCTTTCTCACATTCGATCATGTATCGGAGTCCTTCCGTGTATCCGTCTACAATTCCCAAAAAATCTGTATAGTGCTTAATGATGATATTAACTCTCTTTGCTGAGCTGGCATCCACATATATCTTGATGCAGCTGAGGAAATGGTGAAAAATCACGATTATTATGATGCCACGGGCTTACACTACCATGCATTGGTGTATTCTCGGTGAGCCCGATATCTACGACCTTGATGGATGTTTGGGCGATATTCATTCACTGACCAAAGAGCAGGTGATTAATATCCTTACGAAGGAAGATAATAAAATTAAATTCAGGCAGGATGATTTGCTTATCATTGTATATCCAAGTAATGCGGAGGAAGCCTGGGAGCTTATCGAATCCTTGCAGTAGAGCCTTATATTGGAAATTACGACAATCCGTAATTAAAATATGAAAAAACAAAATAACATTACGGAATCACGAAAAAACATATTGACAATCTCTTTGGAATGATGCATTATGGAATTACGGAAATGCATAAAACAATTACGTAATTGCAAAAACACCGTGCCGCTTATTTGATTAGGAGGAGATTGATTATGACCAGAGATTATGGAATGGAAATTGATTCACTGAAAGAGCAGATGGATGCCTTACAAAAAATGATGGCATCCATGATGGAAGTCAACAACCGAGTTAAGAATGAGAGAGTCGGTCATGTGGAGAAGATGAAGAATATGCATCCGAATGAGCATATCAACGCCTGCCTTGATGAGATGGAGAACCTTGTGGGTGAGAGCGGACAGACAGGAAGTATCACATACTTTGGACTCTTTGCATCAAGCGGGAGACAGTCTACATGGGTTAGAGATTGCATCAATACAGACGACCTGCTCAACCTGATTGCCAACAATGTTGCCGAAAAGGTTCTTTCCTGTCTGGGAAATGCTGACAGACTTAATATTTTGCTCGCACTCCTGAAGAAACCGATGAGTGTTGCCGAACTGGTGACAGAATGCAATCTGAATTCTACCGGACAGGCGTATCATCATATGAAGCCCCTTTTGGCAGCAGACCTGATTACCGAGGATGCCAAGGGAATTTATGTTGTGCAGCCTTACAGGGTTCAGGGAATCATCATGCTCCTCGCAGGTATTTGTGACATGTCTGATGAAACATATTCTAAGAGCAACTGGAACGGCGCAGAATAGACACCGAATGACCTTGAAGGAACAGAATGAGATTTGATTGTTTTTCTTAATGAAGGGAGAATTATGAGAATTGAAATAAAAGAAGATGGAACCTGGTATCATGGTTCAAATAAAAGATTTGATGTGTTAAGGGCAGGTAGCACTATTACACAGTGGCAGGCACTTGCTGAAGCTTTTTCACATCAACCGAGCAGATTGGGATACGATGATGATGGTATAATCGGACATAATGGGACATAATGGGACGGAATATGGTTATCTATATATCATTGATGAACCGATTAAGGTGGGAGTAGATGTATATCAGCATCCAAAAACAACTATGGACCGGAATGCAGAGTTCTTGACAAAAAGAGATTTGAAAGTGAAGTGTATTAAGGACTTACCGATTTGATATCAGGTACGGAATTCTCTATGTGAAGCTCATGATATAATACAAACGAAGTGAGGATAGCAAGCTTGCTTGCTAAATCCGAGCGCAGTGAATGATCATTTTTAGAAA
>JAQXRN010000166.1 GCA_029218545.1 Bacillota bacterium
ATACATACTAATTTTGAAGGCAAGGCTCAGGCCGCAATTGACTGCTACAAAAATGGCAAGGATTTTGTTTATCTTCACCTTGAAGGTACAGATGAGTGTTCTCATCAGGGAAACCTGAGGGACAAGATAAGATGTGCCGAATACATCGACCAGCGTGCCATTAAGCCTGTTGTCGAATATTTGAGAAGCACAGGGGAAAGATTCAGGGTTTTGGTGGTTCCAGACCACAGAACACCTTTATCAATAAGGACTCACAGCAGTGATCCTGTGCCGTATTTGATTTATGACAGTGGTGATGAAAAGCCACAAGACTTAAGCAGACAGTTCAATGAAAAGTCTGCGGCATCTTCAGGTAACCACTTTGAAGAAGGCTATAAGCTCACAGATTATTTTTTAGGTAGAAAGTAATAGGAATGATTGTTAGATTGAAGAAAACTATTTGTATAATACTATGTGCAATAGTTCTGATTTCAGGACTTAATATCACGGCTTATTCTGTAACAGATTTAAATCTTACAGGTACTTCTGCCTTGATATATTGTGCAGACACTGATGAAGTAATATATGAGAAGAACGCAGATGAGAAGATGGATCTTGCCAGCATTACAAAGCTGTTAACGTGCCTCATAGCCATAGAAAAACTGGATATGAACCAGCAGATTGAAATAACCGCTGAAGCTGCTTCCATGCCGAAGACAAATATTGACCTTAAAGAAGGTGAACTGATGTCGGTGGAAAATCTCATTGCGGCATCTTTAATAAGTTCTGCCAATGATGCAGCAACTGCCTTAGGTCTTGCCTGCGGCGGAACCATGGAGAACTTCGCTTCAATGATGAATGACCGGGCAGCGCAGATTGGCTGCACAAGCTCCAACTTTGTCAACTCATCAGGCTATACAGTTGAAGGACATTATTCCACGGCCAGAGATGTTGCAAAGATTGCTAAAGCGGCTTTCAGTAACAAGGATATTAGAAGGCTTGCAGGTCTGTCAAAATACACAATTCCTGCTACGAACTTATCATCTGCAAGAGAAATTGAGAGTACGAACCTTTTCCTCGAAGGTTCAGATGGAACGGATGATTTTTTTGATTTCGTAGTGGAAAAATATAAAGGCGTATTCGGCGGAAAGACTGGAAGAACTGTAGATGGACAATGCACCATGGTCAATGGCTTTAATCATGATGGAATGGAAGTTTACTGCGTAATCATGGGAAGTACTTTAGAGGGCAGATATTCAGATATTAAGACCCTCATGGATTATGCCAAGACTGTAATCTGCAAATATACCGTTTTCAAAAAGGATACGGAATTCGGAACAGCAAAACTCTTGGGCGGTGCAACCAATAAGGTCAAAGCGGTTGCAGCTAAAGAAGGATTTATCAATTTGCCAGAAGGCGCATCTGCATCTCTGGTTGAAACAAAATGCATCTATTCTGACAGCCTAATTGCACCTATTAAAAAGGGACAGAAGATAGGAGTAATAGAAATATATCTTGCGGATGATTTGTGCGGTAAGGTTGACCTGGTGGCAGCATCTGATATTAAAAAGGGATGGTTTTTATCACCCTTTGGAATAACTAATATGCAGACCATTATGATGGGATCCGCTCTCGGATTGTTTATCATAACAGTTATTACCATCTTTGTCTTGAGAATCAAAAATAAGAGAAGAATAAAAGCCATTCGCAGGGAAAGGCTAATGGAAGAAGCGCGAAGGCAGCTTGAAAGAGAAGAAGATTTACAAAGGAGAGGCTGGCACTTCTAAATGTTTGATATTAAAGAAAATCTAAAAAAACTCCCGGATTGTCCGGGAGTTTATATGCATAAGGACAGATTAGGGCAAGTAATATATGTGGGTAAGGCCATATCCCTTCGGAACAGGGTTCGCCAATATTTTCAGAGCTCAGCAAATCAGCAGCCAAAGGTCAGAGCAATGGTTGCAAACATCTGTGAGTTTGAATACATCACATGTAAGACTGAGATGGAAGCCCTTATTTTGGAGTGCAATCTTATAAAAAAATACGAGCCTAAATACAATGT